>JAVROG010000001.1:0-7261 GCA_032162865.1 Mycobacterium sp.
CAGCAGGACGCGGCGGTCCGCCCTCATGTCAGCATCGACATCGGCGACCGGGTTCGGCAGGTTCGTTAGAGTGCGGATGCGACCCGTCACCCCGGGGCCCAATCGGCCCTTCAATCACGTTATCACCCTGTGCGACAAGATGTATGAGTAGTTCGCGAGAAGGGGACATCCCCGACGATGCACTGGTTCATTCCCGATTCGACCGCTTCAATGACAGTGGCCAGGCGCGCCATACGCAATTCCGCAGTGTGGCCAACGAAATCGATACCCGCATCCAATACCTGCTGACCGCTCTTGCGCAGAACACGAATGCCGGGGAGGAATGAATCGTGGATAGGCGCGATCTCCTCAAATACAGCGGCCTGGCCGTACTCGGCGGCGCTGGTGCCACAGTCGGCGGTATCGCTTGTTCTCGGCCCTCGCCGCCGTCCCCGCCCAACGGTAAGCCTGACTACACACTGCGAATCGCCGCCGGCGCAGTCGAGTTGGCCCCAGATCAGATCGTGTCGACCACCGTCTATAGCGGTCAGTTTCCCGGTCCGCTGGTCCGGCTGAAAGAGGGCCAACGGACGTGGGTGGACATCTACAACGACACCGACGCCCCCGAACAGTTGCACTGGCATGGCCAGCAGGTCGGCGTCGACGTCGACGGGGCCGCCGAGGAGGGCACTCCGTACATCCCCGCGGGCGGTATGCGGCGCATCTCCTTTGTGCCTGGCCCGGCGGGTTTCCGCTTCTATCACACACACGTGGTCCCGCGCGCCGACCTGTCCCGCGGCCAGTACAGCGGGCTGGTGGGCCCGGTTTATATCGAACCCAAGCAAAACCCAGGCGCGTACGACCAAGAGGTCTTCTTGACGCTCAAAGAGTTTGAGCCCACCTTCAGCCGCGGCGGTGACATGGCCAGCGACTTCCTCGTGGGCGAGGAGGACCCCGACCTCAAGGCGAAAGGCGAATCGGCTATGAGCGCCTCACTTGCTCACGGCGACCCTCACGGCTACGAGGTCGGCTACGGGACGTTCGCGATCAACGGGCGGATGCTCGGCCACGGTGATCCGATCCGCGTGCAATCCGGTCAACGGGTGTTGCTGCATGTTCTTAACGGCAGCGCCACGGAAAACCGCAGCCTCGCACTGCCCGGACATACCTTCAGCGTGATCGCGCTGGACGGCAACCCTGTGCCTAAGCCCGCGCCCGTGCCGGTGCTCTGGCTCGGGGCCGCCGAGCGAATCTCGGCCATTGTGAACATGACCAATCCGGGCGTGTGGGTGCTGGGCGATTTGTCCGACGATGACCGTGGACACGGCATGGGTGTGGTGGTGGAATACGCCGGACATACCGGGGATCCACAATGGGCACCGCCGCCGCCTTTCAAGTGGGATTACCGCCTGTTCGCGGAGCCCAACCCGGCGCCTGTGGCGCCACCCGATCACACACTCGAACTGCTGATCGAGAAACGCAATGCCGCCGACAACGGCTTCAACATTTGGACTATCAACGGCGCACCGTTTGTGATGGACACCAATAAACCCGTGCTCGACCTGCACCAGAACAAGCGATACCGGTTGCGCTTTCGCAACGCCACCGACGACCTTCACCCGATGCACCTGCACCGGCACACCTTCGAAATCACCCACATCGCCGGCACACCCACCGCCGGCGTACACAAAGACGTCGCGATGCTGGGCGGCTATCAAAGCATGGAGGTCGACTTCGTCGCCGACCAACCCGGACTGTCGCTGCTGCACTGCCACCAACAGATACACATGGACTACGGCCTCATGACATTGTTGAATGTCGCTTAACCGCTGATGTGGGCGCGAGGGTTAGCGCCCGGCGTCGGCGCGGGCCGTTAATCCAAATGATCCCAAGGCGCCGAGAGAGGCGGCCGCGATCGTACCGATGCCGTACTCGATGGGCTTGCTCGCCGTATGAGTGCGCGATCAACGCGGGGGGCCAAGAATAACCTGTCCGAATTTGTCCGCTCCCTCGACCAAACGCGAGGGTGGAATTTCAAAGCCGTCGGGACGCGGTGTCGCCTTGTCGCGACCGGAGTAGCGGAACATCCCTTCAATTCCTGCCGGTGTGTTGATCATCAGTAGATCTGCTGTCTTTGACGTGATGCGATAGGCGTGCGGAATGTTCTTGGGCAAGAACACAATCCCGCCTTCCGCCAGCTCCATCTCCTGGTCGTCTACCCAAACAAGCGCGGTTCCTTTGATCAACATGAACACTTCGTCTTCCCGCGTGTGTTTGTGGTAAGGCGGGGCTTCGCCTTCGCTTACATCGAAGCGTCCGATCATCAACTGGCCATCTGTGGCCTTGCCGTCGAGCAAGATTGCCAGTGTGCCACCGTCGAGCCATTCCAGTTGCTGTTGCTGCTCCGGTTGTGCCAGGTATGCCATGCTCATGAGTCATCCCTATTCGTCGTCGCTGGGAGCGCGGTCCTAGGTCGTGGACACCAACCTGTTCTCTCGGTTCGCGCCGCTGCTGCGCGACCTGACCGGCATCGAGCTTGCCTACTTCCCGGTCGGCCAGCTGAACGTCGCTGTGCACATCGTGATCGTACGTCTCACGCCCGGTAGGCAGCAGATGCGGATGCGTTGATCGCGGAGCGACGGTGTCTACTGATCTCGGCGCGTGCCGAAGTGGATGCGACAATCGCCAAGCTTGGTCCTGAGCACGCTGAGTTCAGTGGTCCAGCCGCGGGGGTGTAACACTCGACATTGCCGTCAACTTCTTAGCGCAGGGCCCTCATTCGTTGGCGAAGCGAGTGACGTGGACAAGGCGACCGGGTAGACCTCATGAGTACCGCGAATACCCTTGAGCTCGACCTCGCGTGGCGTGCCCAGTTCGATGTCAGACGCATTCTCGATCGCTTCGCGAACCGACTCGCTGATCAGGATCTCGCCTCCATCAGCTTGCCCCGCCACCCGCGCGGCCATCGCCACGTTGCGCCCGAATAGATCGTCTCCGCGCCGCACTGAGCTGCCCATATGTAGGCCGATACGTACCCGGATGTGGTTGTACCGCTCGGGATTTGACTGCAGCGCGCGTTGCACAGCCATACTGCAGCGCACGGCCTTTGTGGGATCCGGGAAGGCGATCATGAAGCCGTCACCCTGAGTCTTCACCACATGGCCGCCGTGGTCGTTGACATGCTTTTCGATCAGTTTGTTGTGCCGCTCGAGCAGCTTCACCCAGCCTCGGTCGCCAAGCTCCTCGTTGAGCTCGGTGGAGCCTTCGATGTCAGAGAAAGCGATCACCACAGTGCCGTCGGCCGTCATCCTGGCGAGGTCAGGACGTTCTACCCGGGCCCAGCCGGCGAGGTCCTCGACAGAGTTGCGCACGGTCGCGCCGATCCCCTTATTGATGAGGGAATCCGCAGTGCGCCAGGCTGTTCTGATCGCGAGCGGGGCGACGCCGGGTCGCCGTCGACGACGGCGCGGTCCCTCCAGCCGGATTCGCTCCAGGGCGCGCCTTGCTCCGCTCAGCTGTCCCCTCGACACGATCAGCAGAACGCCCACTGAGATGAGGCCAGCGAATTCAGTGAGGGCGACGATTGCCCAGATGACGGCCGCGCTCACAAGGTGGTCGCTGCCTCGGGTGCTATCACCAAACGATTATGCCGGAACCGCCACGCGGCTCGGTACCGCTGCCGAAGCCGTCAGCTGCAGAGCCGGGTCCGCCACGCCCCCGTTGCGCAGCAACTTGACGTCGGCGTCATAGCTCATCGAGGTCAGCCACGGCTGACCGCTGCCCTGGCGCGGCAACTGGTGTACCACCCGCTGGACGTAGCCCGCCGCGAAGTCCATGAACGGCCGAGTCTCCATGTCAGCGTCGTCGAGCACGGGGCGCGCGGTGTCATAGCCGTTGGCGTCCATGTGGCTCAACAGCTTGCAGAAGTACTCGCAGAGCAGTCCGATCTTGAGCGTCCACGAGGAGTTGGTGTAGCCGATTGCATACGCGAAGTTGGGCACCTCGGAGAGCATCATGCCCTTATAGGCCACATGATCGGGCAAATTGACCGGCGTACCGTCTACTGTCAGCGATATCCCGCCGAACGCCTGCATGTTCAAACCCGTTGCGGTGACGATGATGTCGGCGTCGAGTTCGCGACCGGATTCCAGCAGGATGCCGGACTCGGTGAAGGTCGCGATCCGGTCGGTGACCACCGACCCGCTGCCGTTGCTGATCGCCCGAAACAGATCCGAGTCGGGCACCGCGCACAGCCGCTGATCCCACGGGTTGTAGCTCGGGCTGAAGTGCTCGTCGACCGGGTAGCCCTCGGGCAGCCGCTTGGCATTGATGTTGCGAATGATCCTCTTCGCCAGGACAGGGTAGTTCTGGCAGAACTGGAACACCGCGCGCTGCTGAAAGATGTTCTTGCGGCGGGCAAGGGCGTATCCCAGCTTGTCGCCCAGCAGCTTCTTGGCCGTATTGGCGAAGACGTCCTTCGAAGGCACCGGCATGATGTAGGTCGGTGAGCGCTGCAGCATGGTGACGTGCCCGGCGCGTTCGGCCATCGCCGGCAACAAGGTGACGGCGGTCGCGCCGCTGCCGATGATGACGACCTTCTTGCCGGTGTAGTCCAGATCCTCGGGCCAGTGCTGCGGGTGCACTATTTGTCCGGTGAAGCGATCGCGGCCCTCGAATTGCGGCGTAAATCCCTCGTCGTAGCGGTAGTAGCCGCCGGCGCAGAACACCCAGTTGGCGCTGATCTGTGTCATCGCACCAATGTCGGTCCGTTCGACATCGACGGTCCAGCGTGCGTCGGCACTCGACCAAGCGGCGGTGTGCACCTTGTGGTGGAACCGGACCTTGCCGTCGATGCCGTTCTCGGCGGCGGTCTCACGCAGGTAGGCGAGGATCTTGTCGGAGGTTGCGATGGCGTGGTCGTCGCGCCATGGCTTGAACTCGTAGCCGAACGTATGGAGGTCCGAGTCCGAGCGAATCCCGGGGTAGCGGAACAGATCCCACGTGCCACCGGTGGCGCCGCGCGCCTCCAGGATGGCGTAGCTGCGACCCGGGTGCTCCCGCTGCAGGTAGTACGCGGCGCCAATGCCCGAGATACCGGCGCCGATGATGAGGACGTCGACGTGCTCGACGTTGGTGTCTACGGGTGTCTGCGACATGGTCCTGAGCTCCTGACGATGCGGGATGCGATAACCAATAGTCGCGGTCGCAGACGTCGCAACCAAGAGATGATCTGCCCAATCTGATGGCATCTGTGGTGCAGTTTGCACCACTGGCTTACTGTGGGCCAATGCCGTGGAAACGTCCGTCCGAGCCGGTCAGAGAACTGATTCGGCAATGTGCGCAGATCACCGTCAACCCCCGCACCGAGTGGCTCGACGAACTCGACGCGGAAGTCTTGTCGGCCAGCCCCCCCATCGCCGGGGACCCGGAACTCGCCGCGGCGGTCAGCCGAAGCAACCGGGCCAACATGTACTTCTGGGGAACGGCCAACGTCCGCGACCCCGGAGCGCCGGTACCTCCGAACACCGGACCCGAGCCGATGAACATCGCGCGTGAAGTCGCGCGCCGCGGCCTGACGGCGTTCACCCTCGATGCCTATCGAGTTGGCGAAGCCGTGGCCTGGCGCCGGTTGATGGAGATCGCGTTCGAGCTGACGTCAGATCCCGGTGAACTCCATGAGTTGCTCGACGTGTGCTCGCGGTCGATCAGCGCGTTCATCGACGGCACGCTGGCGGGTATTGCCGCACAGATCGACCAGGAGCGCGACGATCTCACCCGCGGGACCCACGCCGAGCGGCGCGAGACCGTCGCCTTGATCCTCGACGGCGCCCCCATCACTCGCAAGAGGGCCGAGGCACGGCTCGGTTACGCCTTGACCGGCCCCCACACGGCAGCCGTCATTTGGAGCGACGATTCGGCCGGCGACATGGCCCGGCTGGATGGGGCCGCCGAGGCGCTCGGACATGCCGCGGGGGTGCGGCCGCTGACCATCTTCGCCAGCACCGCCACGCGATGGGTGTGGATCCCGAGCGGGTCGATAAGCATTGCCGCGCTGGGTGATTCGATCGAATCCATGCCCGATATTCGCGTCGCGATCGGACCCTCCGCCAACAATATCGACGGATTCCGTCGCAGCCACTTCGACGCAATCACCACCCAACAGATGATGGCGCGCCTGCATTCGCCGCAACGCGTCGCCCAGTTCGCCGACGTCGAACTGGTCGCGTTGATCACCGCAGACACCGATCGCGCCACCGAATTCGTGCACAACACACTCGGCGATTTCGAGGCATCGGAAAGCGAATTACAAGAAACTGTAAGGGTTTTCGTGGAGGAGCAGTGCAACGCCTCACGCGCGGCGGCGCGACTCTACACACATCGCAACACCCTGCTGCGTCGGCTGGCGCGCGCTGACGAGCTACTGCCGCATCCGCTGGCCGAGTGCAGCGTCAATGTGGCTGTCGCGTTGAATGTGCTGCGCTGGCGTGGCAAGTAGCTTTGGCGAATTTTGGCGAATTCCACGGGCACGCACCACTCGGGCACCTGCTCTGGCCATGGCGGCGTCAAGCAGTGGCTGACAAACTGACGAGCGAAACTCGTCCTGAGTCCATTACGAATTGCGATATCACCCGCGATATCGCAATCGCAAATCCGCCACGGGGGCAAATCCGTTGATCGGTCACTGGACGACGGATTCCCCCGCCCGACGCAGCGCGCTTTCCGCATGCCGCAGCACCGGCGAGTCGACCATCTGCCCCTCGAACGCGAAAACCCCGCGCTCGGTCTTGGACGCTTCCAACACCCGGCGGGCCCAGGCCAGCTTCTCGTCGGTGGGTCGATATGCCTTCCGCACCACCGCAACCTGGCTCGGATGGATGCACACGGTCGCATCGAAGCCGACCGCTACCCCATCGACCGCCGCCGCCTCCAAGCCGTCGAGATCGCGGATGTCCAGATGCACGGCGTCGAGCGCGAAGAGGTTGAATGTGGAAGCCGCTAGCAGGGCCGTCGACCGCACATGACGGGCGACATCGCGATAGTTGCCGTCCGGCCGCCGGCTAGAGCTGCCGCCCATGGCTGCGACCAGGTCCTCAGCACCCCACATCAACCCCACGGCACGTTCGGCGGCGGCGATCTCGGCGGCGAACAACGCACCGCGCGGGGTCTCCACCAATGCGATGACATCGCGCGGCGCGAGTGCGTCCACTTGGGCGGCTGATTCGGTCTTGGACAGCATCACCGTGGTGTAGGCGGTGTCGGCCAGGACCTCCAGGTCGCGGGC
>JAVROG010000002.1:0-8556 GCA_032162865.1 Mycobacterium sp.
CCGGTTCATTGGATGCGGCTCGCGATCAGCTCGCGCCGTGGGACGAACGCCAACGCCGGGTCCGCAACCCCAGCTACGACGAACACTAACACCGCTACGCGCCCAATGATTCGCGGCCCGCGGGAAGCACAACGCGACTCTGACCAGCGAAAGGGACCGACCTGAGCGGCTACTCACCTGACGCCGGACCGTCAGGAGTCCTGATATCGCTTCACACAGGGCGATGGGCTGCGGTGTCTGCTGCGATCAGGACCGCACTCGAAGTTCATGTGCGCTATCTTCAGGTGGCCGTGCTACGTGTCACCCGTGGTCGTTCGGAGAAAAGCGAGGCTCACCTCGCGGCCCTGAGCCGCGATGCAGTGGTGCGCAGCCGAAGAATCGATGGCGCTGTGCGCCATTATCTTTCGGAGACCGGCAGCGGGGCCGACGTGCGGACCCCGGTGGTGAGGGCGGCCAACCGAGCCACCTGGGTGCGCCTCGCGGCGGGCATGATCGCCGACGTCAGGACGCTGCCGCCTCCCGGAGGCTACCCGTCCGCCGGGCTGTGGTAAAAGCCCGCACGGGATTCGTCAGCACACGGCAGCCGATCACCCCGGGAATTTGTCCGGACGTGCGTGCCGAGGCGACCGACGAAGGCCAAGCGGTCGAGGCCACACAGCCACTCGTCACGGTGGCGGCCAACCTCGGCCAACTCGCGTTGGTGTCGCTTCCAGAATCAGAGTTGGTGTCGCTTCCAGAAAGTACCGCTGCCGCAACGAGTTCTTGATCGAATGATCCGGCTACACCCGCGGTGAGGGTTCGACGTTGTCCCGGACGACATCAGCTGCCAGCCTCGCCGGTCCGGTTCGCTTCGGCACCGGCGGTGTCGGTGGGGTACAGGTTCAGGCCGACTACCGAGGTGAGCAGGCCATCCAGGGAGCGCGGGTTCCACCCGGTCAGCTGCTGCCAACGGTCCAGCCGGTAGGTAACAGTGTTGGGGTGCAAATAAAGGTCTTTCGCGCTGGCGGCGATCGAGAACCCGTGCTGGCCATAGGCGAGCACTGCCTCGGCCAGGTGCGGGTGGGCGCGCGCGGTGTCGGCGGCCTTGCCCAACAACGGGGTGAGCCGGTCGCGCTGCTGATGCAGGCTAGCCAACAGCCACTCATCTTGAAAGCTCGCCGTGCCTGCACGGGAGGCGACGGCGAGAGCCTGTGCGGCATCGACGATGGTCAAACGCGCACCGGTGAGCGAGGGCCGCAACAACCCGATGCCCACCGGCGCCTGCGGGTCGAGCCGTTCGATCTCGGCGAGAACCGAGTTCGTGGAAGCGTTTTGGTAAAGGATCGCGATCAGGTCTCGCCGCTGCCAATGCCACGGCAAGCCTTGCGCCACGCCATGAAACGAGGCGAAGGCGTTCTGCAGCGCGTCCCGGCGCTCCTCGGACCAGTCGGATATCGGGGTACAGACCGCTTGGAAGGAGGCCTGCGGGTCGAAGCCCAGCGCCGTCGCGACGCCGGCACTGGTCTCGGAGGCCGGATCGCCGGTGGTGAGCACCTCCATGAAACGGCGCCGCAGGGCATCCTGGGCGGTCTGACGCGCGCGTAGCAGCACGGCGTAGGCGTCGGCGGTCACGCCGGTGGTCAGCCGGATCCACGTCAAGAGCAATTCCACCCGGGCCAGCAACAGCTCGCTCAAGCCCTGTTCTGGCCCGGCCGCGGCCCTGGCCAGCAGGACGTTCCACAGTTCGCGGTAGCCGATCTGGTACCCGCCGATGACGAACTCGATCGGAACGCCCTCTTCGGCGCGTGACCTGCCCAACTGACGCGCATCCTCGAGATCACGCTCAGCGGGCTGGCGCAGTTCCGCGAGCCCCGCCAGCAGGTTGCCCAGTTGTATCTCAAGCTGCCGCTGGTGCTCGCGCATCGGCACCGCAACGTACTGCGGGATTTCGGCACGGATGGCCTCGACGATGCCGGTGATCAGCGCAGGCAATTCGTCGGCGACCACGGCGCACAGGCGGCCGAGGACCACCGCGGCGTCCCCGGTCGCCTCCTGCGGTCCCACCTCGCGCGGCGAGGGCCGGCGGCCCGTCGGTGTCTTTGGTTCGTTCATCGTCCCCGTCCTGTGATTTCCACGAGATAAAGGCCCTGGATTTCGGGTTTTCCCGCCTGGATACGCCGTCCTCCTCGGTGAAAACTATAAACATAACCTCCACCGCCGTTTGACAGGAGCTCGTGATGACTGAGCCAGTACGCACAGAGACGGTTTCGCCGCCCACCGGCGCCGAGCTGCTGGTGCAATGCCTGGAACGGCAGGGTGTGCGCCATGTCTTCGCCATCCCCGGGGCAAAGATCGACAAAGTGTTCGACGTCCTCGTGGACCACACCCCAGAGCTGGTGGTGTGCCGTCACGAGCAGAACGCCGCCTTTATGGCTGCGGCGGTGGGCCGGCTGACCGGCACACCCGGCGTGTGCCTGGTGACCTCAGGACCGGGTGCGTCGAACCTGGCCACCGGCCTGGTCACGGCAACCACCGAAGGTGACCCCATGGTCGCCATCGCCGGCGCGGTCCCGCGCGCCGACCGACTCAAGCGCACCCACCAGTCGATGGACGCAGCGGCCATGTTCGCCCCGATCACGAAGTTCACCGGCGAAGTCAACGACACCGCCAACGTGCCCGAGGTCGTCACCAATGCATTCCGCAAAGCCAGCGGCCCTGCCGGGGGCGCATCGGTGGTGGTGTTGCCCCAAGACGTGGCGGCTGGTTCAACGACGGTGGCTGTGCCTGTGCCAGGATCGTCGCCCATTCCGGTAATGGGTGCTGCACCCGCGCAAGCCGTCGAACGCGCTGCGCGGATGTTGCGTGCGGCGCGGATGCCGGTCCTCCTGCTTGGAGTACGCGCGGGCGCCATCGACGCCACCGCCGCGGTCCGGCGGTTGCTGGCCCGTACCGAGTTTCCGGTGGTGGAGACCTTCCAGGCCGCCGGGGCACTGTCCCGCCAATTGGAGGGTCACTTCGTTGGGCGCATCGGACTGTTTTGCAATCAGCCCGGCGACGAGCTGCTGGCCCGCGCCGACGTTATCTTGACCATCGGCTACGACCCGGTGGAATACGACCCCAAGCTGTGGAACCTGGCACCCGGCGCACAGCTGATCCACCTGGACGTGCTGCCAGCCGAGATCGACAACAGCTATCAGCCAGCTCTGGAGCTGCTCGGGGACGTGGCGCAGACCGTGGATGCGGTGGCCGCACGGTTGGGTGAACACAAGCTGTCGCCGCGCAGCCGCGCACTCGTCACCCGGCTGCGCCGCGGGCTCGAAGAGTTGGAGGAAATACCCTACCGAGAGCTGCCCGACCGCGTGCATCCGTTGCGGATCGTGCGGGCGCTGCGCGGGCTACTCGACGATGACACCATCGTCACCTGCGACGTCGGCTCTCACGCCATCTGGATGTCGCGTCACTTCCGCTCCTATCAGCCGCGCACACTGCTGATCTCCAACGGCCAGCAGACGCTGGGCGTGGGCCTGCCCTGGGCGATCGCGGCCAGCCTGGTGCACCCCGACCGGAAGGTCGTCTCCGTTTCGGGAGACGGTGGATTTCTTTTCTCGGCTATGGAGCTGGAAACCGCGGTGCGGCTGAAGTCCAACCTGGTGCACCTGGTGTGGCGCGACGGCAGCTACGACATGGTCGCCATCCAGGAGCGGGCTAAATACGGGCGCACCTCCGGGGTCGATTTCGGCCCGGTCGACACCGTCACATTCGCCGAAGCCTTTGGCACCACCGGACTTCGGGTTACCTCACCAGATGACTTCGAGCCGGTGCTCAAGGAGGCCCTCGATACCCCCGGGCCGGTGATCGTCGAGGTGCCCGTGGACTACAGCGACAACCACACGCTTAGCACCCCGGTCCAACGGGACCTATCCGCATTACGCTCTACGCAGGAAACGGACTGATCGTGAACACTTCTCCCACCGCCCGGCACCCGCGACCCCACCGCGGTATCTACCAGACCTCCACGATGGCCGCGCTGCTTGACGGGGTATACGACGGCGACGTCACCTTCGCCGAGATCGCCGAACACGGCGACTTCGGGCTGGGCACCTTCAACGAACTCGACGGCGAGATGGTCGCCGTCGACGGAAAGTTCTACCAGCTGCGCGCCGACGGCACCGCCAAACTGGTTGACCCGCAGGAAACTACACCGTTTGCTCAGGTCGCCTTCTTCAACCCGGACACCGTCCACCGGTTCAATGGACCGCTGCACCGCGCCGCACTCGAAACCTTCATCGACACGGTGACGCCCAGCAAAAACCTGTTCTACGCCATCCGCATCGACGGCTCGTTCCAGCGGGTGCTCACCCGCACGGTCGCCAAAGTGGCACAACCATATCCAGCGTTCATCGAGGCCACTAAGCACCAGGCGACCATGACCTTCACCGACGCGGCAGGGTCGCTAATCGGCTTCCGAACCCCCGACTACGCCCAGGGTTTGGGAGTAGCCGGCTACCACCTGCACTTCCTCACCGGCGACCGCACCGGTGGCGGACACGTCATCGACTTCACCCTCGACAAGGCCACCGTCCAGATCAGCGCACAAGCCGACGTGCACCTCAAGCTGCCGCAAACTCTAGCGTTTATGACCGCCGACCTGACCGGACACGACCTCAACGCCGAAATTGAGCAAACCGAGAGCGGGACAATGCCCGCCACAACTAGGTAGAAGGGATTTCTCGATGTTTGACGAAACACGAGGACAGGCAAGACTGTTCGATGCTTTGACGACCAAAGGCACTGCCTTCACTCCGGACGAGCGCCGCAGGTTCGGTCTGCTGGGCCTGCTGCCGCCGGCGGTGAAGACCCTGGCTGAGCAAGTCGAACACTGCTGGCACGAGTTGTCCACTCGCCGCGACGATCTGGACAAGCACATCTATCTGCGCGCGTTGCAGGACCGCAACGAAACGCTGTTCTACCGTCTGTTGCGCGAGCACATCCCCGAAACCCTGCCGATCGTCTACACCCCCACGGTCGGCGACGCCTGCCAGCGCTTCAGCGAAATCTATCGGCGCCCAAGGGGATTGTTCGTTTCCGATGCCGACCGCGACTGCCTTCACGAGGTGATTGGCAACCGGCCTAATCGCGATGTGGATGTGATTGTGGTGACCGACGGGCAGCGGATCCTGGGTTTGGGTGATCAGGGCATCGGCGGGATGGGGATCCCAATCGGCAAACTTTCGCTCTACACCCTCATCGGCGGCATTGACCCCGCCCGTACCCTTCCGATCGTGCTCGATGTGGGCACCGACAACGTCGAACTCCTCGATGATCCCCAGTACCTGGGCTGGCGCCACCGACGCATCGACGACGACGAGTACTACGCGTTCATCGACAAGTTCATCGCAACCGTGCACGAGCAACTGCCCGATGTGCTGCTGCAGTGGGAAGACTTCGCCACCGCGCATGCGCAGCCGATCCTTGCCCGCTACCGCGACAAGCTACTCACCTTCAACGACGACATCCAGGGCACCGCCGCGGTCACCCTCGGCGCTCTGCACGGTGCGGCGACAGTAGCGGGGCGCCCACTGTCGCAGCAGCAGGTCGTCATGCTGGGCGCAGGCTCAGCCGGCATCGGCGTCCTGGACATGGTCCGCCGCGAGATGGTGAGCCAGGGACTGACCGAACAGGCCGCCCGCGAACGGATCTGGGTCGTCGACGTGGTGGGACTGCTCACCGATGACCGCACCGACTTGTCCACCGAACAACGCGAATTCGCCCAGCCCGCCCAACGCACGGCGCCCTGGGGCATCTCTGGGCCGGCCCAGCTCGCCGACGTCGTTCACCACGTCGACGTCGGTGTCCTGCTCGGCCTGTCGACAGCCGCCGGCGCCTTCACCGAGGACATCGTGCGCGAGCTGGCCGGCAAGACCGAGCGCCCGATCATCTTCCCGCTGTCCAATCCGACAAGCCGCGCCGAGGCGCATCCGGCCGAACTAGACCAGTGGACCGACGGGCGAGCACTGATCGCCACCGGGTCACCGTTTGCGCCGCTGCAGCGCAACGGCGTGGAACGGCCTATCGCCCAATGCAACAACGTTTACATCTTTCCCGCGATGGGGCTTGCCGTGACGGCCGCGCAGGCGACCCGGGTCACCGACGAAATGATGCGGGTCGCCGCGGCGACCCTAGGAGACGCGTCGCCCGCTCTGACCGACCCGAACCGGCCGCTGCTACCGGCGTGGCCAGACGTGCCCGACGTAGCCGTGCGTATCGCCCACGCCGTCGCCGCCCAGGCCGTCGTGGATGGCGTGGCCCCCAAACGCAGCAACGAGGAACTCACCCAACGCATCGCGCAGGTGAGCTGGGCACCCGACTACCCCGCCACGCCAGCGTAAATGGGGCCTGGGTGTCCTCGGCCAATACCCACATGCCCTCAGGTGGCCGACCTCGACTAGCCGTGAGAAAGGAACGGACTTGAGCACCACCCGCAACCAGACAGCCGCACCAGGGAATCGACGCCTCCTCAGACGAGGAACTGGACTTCGTCGTTCGACCTGCACACCCTGACTGCGCCCGTAGGCGTACTACCGCAGCGAGTGTTGGCTAGGGAGATCGTAGGATGACGATCGCGTTGTCGATCTTTTTGAAGGAGTTGAACGTCTGTGCGGGAACGCCGAAGACGGCGGACAACACCCGCGGTGGAAGCCTGCTGAGGGACTCACCTATGCCGATGTTGTCTTTGGCTTCGGGCGCACTGGTGTTCTGGATGATCACGATTTTCATCTCGTCCGGACCCCGGTTCTCGAAATAGTGGAAGGAACCCTGGGGTGCGAACACGACATCGCCGACATGTTGGTCGAAACTCTCGTGGTTGCCGTTCCCGTCGATGACGACCCAAGCCGCGACTCCGCTGGTGACCAGGTTGATCTCCCACGCGCTGGGATGCCAGTGCGGCTCGCGGATACCTCCGGGCTGCAACGTGAGCATCAAGATGCTTGCCTCTTGACCTTTGAGTATCGGGAAATTGTCCTCGTCCGCCTGCTGAAACGAGCCCCCATCAAGCGTGGTGGGGGGCTGCGCCCCGAGATGGAACAGGTGCGATTGCGAGGTGATCGTCTCAGCGGGTAGGCGGGGATTACCAAAGCGTGCCGCGTCATCGGTCATTGGCTCGTCCTTACCAGTGCGATAGCCGGGAGTGCCGTCGGAGATCACACGGTCGACGCCTACACCGGTCGCGGCTGCGGCGCCGGCCAGGCCCGCTCCACCCAAGACATTGCGACGATTAATCGGCATCCCCGGAATTTACCCCTGCGGTGAGGACGGGTCTACGCGATCACATCGATTCAAGCTGTACCACCGTCCTTGATCCAGTCACGCCGAAGATTGGGGGTGGGACGCCGGTGCCGCGCACTGTCAAGCTGACCTCATGGTGCTGGGGCTACGCTATGCACTGCGTAATCTTTGATGACAGAGCGCATTTCATTCGATGCTGCGCGTCCCGATTGCATGACGATCTCGAGACGGATGTGGCGTGGCTCCGCACGATCGGCCTCCGTTTCGGCGCGCAGAGCCAGCATCCACGATCGGGTGAACCGCTCGCCCTGGTCGCCGCGGCCGATACCGGGATCTGCCAGGCCCCCACTCCCCGCTCGGCTATCAGTCTCCCGTGCACTACGCGGCCACCTGCACACACCGCTAACGGTTGATGGTCGCGGCACTCGACACTAACTCACTACGCGACCCGCGAATTCGATGGGAAGTGCTGTGGAGAAAGATAATTCGATGATCGGCTTCCGCGGCGCCGGGCCGGCGCGACCGGGGATTGCACATGCGCGATGTGATCCCCGCAGCGCCTCGGCCAGCCAGACCCGGGCTAGGTGCACACCCAGGCAGTAGTGCACGCCGCCGCCGAACGCAGCATCGCAGGTGCGCCCGCGGGTGATGTCGAGACGGCCGGATCGCCCGTGGAGGCGTGCCGGTCGACAAGCTTGGTGATCACGTCGCATGCGCAGGCCCATCCGTTCGGCGGCACATGGGGAGAATGCCTTCGCGACGAGGCGGCGCAGCCGCTGGTGCCGTTTTCATTGGCTTTGAGACCGCTTGTGGGAACATCAGCGTCCCTACCGATTGCTTTGGGAACGGCCTCGGAACAACTGGCCCGCCGATGTGAGACCCGTGCCCATGGGTGGCGTTGAGCCATCATTGAATGTCCTTGGGGCGATGCATCAGTCGGCCCGCACTTGATGTTGACGGTGTGAATACGCGCAATTGCTGATGTTTCGCGGGTTCGATGACGCGATCCTGCGAAGTATGAATCTCATCGATCTGTCTGGAGCACCGCAAACCATGTTGGCGACGCTGTACGCCAAGGCGCTCGACGCGGATGCGAAGCATCCAGTCCTCGGCGACACGTACGCGCGAGATCTGGTCGGCCGCATCGACTATGACTGGAGCCACACGGGACTTAGTGCCCGGTTGGCCGCAGTGACGATGCGTACCGCGCACTTCGACGACTGGGCGCGCCAATTTCTGGAGGACCACGACGTTGCCACGGTGCTCCACCTCGGGTGTGGTCTCGACAGC
>JAVROG010000003.1:0-6927 GCA_032162865.1 Mycobacterium sp.
CCGCGGTGCTGCACGAAGCTGGGCTGCGTCGCGGCGACGGCGTTGCCCTGGTGTTGCCGAACCGGCCCGAATTCTTCGAAATCACTTGGGGCTGCCAACTTTCCGGGCTCTACTACACCGCCGTCAATACCCATTTCACTCCGGAGGAGGTCGCATATGTCATCGACGACTCCGATGCGAAAGTGGTGTTCATCGATGCGTCGATGGGCGAGCTTGCGGCGCATGTCCTTGACGTCAACTCCGATGTCCACCTTCATCTCGCTGTCGGGGGCAGCGTGCCGGGCTGGCACTCGTATGAAGAAGTCCTGACGGCGGCGGGCGCAGCGCCGCCGCAGTCGGACGGATCGGAGATGCTCTACTCGTCGGGCACTACGGGACGCCCCAAAGGGGTCCGTCGAGCGCTGCCGGTCGACGGCAACGGCTCATGGGGTCAGGCGGTATTGGAGATGGCGCTGGTTCACCGCTACGGGATGGACTCCTCGAGCGTGTACCTGTCCCCCGCGCCGCTGTATCACGCCGCCGGGGTGAACTACACCATGGCAGTCAATCGCGTTGGGGCCGCGGCGATCATGATGCCCAAGTTCGACGCCGAGACCGTGTTGCGGCTGATTGAAACCCATCGAGTTACCCACGCCCAGTTCGTTCCGACAATGTTCGTGCGGATGCTCAAGCTGCCCGAAGGCGTCCGGAAAAAGTACGACGTATCGAGTTTGCGGTGTGTGATTCATGCGGCCGCCCCGTGCCCGGTGGATGTCAAGCACCGCATGATGGAGTGGTTCGGGCCGATCATTCACGAGTATTACGGCGGCACTGAAGGTTTCGCTGGCTGCACGATCGGGCCGCAGGAGTGGCTCGCACATCCCGGGTCGGTCGGCATACCGATGGCCGCGGTACACGTCGTCGGCGACGCCGGGAACGAACTTCCGGTCGGAGAATCCGGCGAGCTGTATTTCGAAGGCGGCCCCGACTTTGAGTACTTCAAAGATCCCGCGAAGACGGCGTCGGTGTGCAACGATCGCGGCTGGCGGTCCCTGGGCGACATGGGCTATGTCGACGAGGATGGGTATATGTACCTCACCGACCGGTCGACATTCATGATCGTCTCCGGTGGCGTCAATATCTACCCGCAGGAGGTGGAGAACCTTCTCGTGATGCACCCCAAACTCGTTGACGCGGCGGTGTTCGGCGTTCCCAACGACGAGTTCGGCGAGGAGGTCAAGGCCGTCGTGCAACCGGCCGAGGGCATTGCGTCCGGGCCGGAGCTCGAGGCTGAGCTCATCGCCTACTGTCGGGCCCACCTCGCCGGTTACAAGTGCCCGCGCACGGTCGAGTTCGAACCGGCGCTACCCCGGGATCCGAATGGGAAGCTTTACAAAAGGCGCATCCGCGAACGTTACTGGCAGGGACGGATGTCGCGGATCGTATGAGCAGGGGAAGACATGGTGAGCACCCGTAACGCCACTGAGGTGAACTGGACACCGCTACCGGTGCCGTGGGCGGTGCAGACCGCCGATCGGATTCCCAAGCAGCGGTACTACGATCCGGAGTTTTACGCGCTGGAGAACGAGATGTTCTGGCCCCGCGTGTGGCAGATGGCGTGCCGACTCGAGGAGATTCCGAAGACCGGCGACTTTGTCGAATACGAGATCCTGGACCAGTCGATCATCGTCGTCCGGCTGGACGCCGACAACGTGCAGGCCTACCACAACGCATGCCGGCACCGCGGGGTGAAGCTGGTGGAGGGCAACGGGTCCCGGCGCACCTTCGTTTGCCCCTTCCACGGCTGGTGCTGGGGCATCGATGGCCGCAACACCTTCGTGCTGCGGCCGGAGGCTTTCGACGAACACAACATGAGCCCAGACGACCTGGCATTGGTGCCGGTCCGATGTGAGCTCTGGGGCGGGTGCGCGTGGATCAATCTCGACGACAACGCCCCCGGCCTGCGGGAGTGCTTCGAGCCGTTTGCGTCGATTTACGACGCCTGGAAGGTCGAGTCGCTGCGCACCGAGTGGTGGCAGTCGTGTCGGCTTCCGGTGAATTGGAAGCTGGCGACGGCAGCATTCATGGAGGGCTACCACGTCCCCCAGACCCATCCACAACTGCTACCGTCCGCCCAGCCCAACACATCTCGCGTATCTTCGGGCCCACCGGGCCTTGTCCAGACCATCCTTTACTTCATGCGAACGCTCGGCGAAGGCATGGCCGGCATGACGCACGAGAACGATGTTCGCATCGCCGAAGGTCTGCAGGACATCGAGCTGCCGGCCGATCCGGCTGAGGCGATGGCGGTCTGGAAGAGCACGCTGAACGATGCGGTGGTCCACTGGCATCGAGCACGAGGCTGTGACATGCCCGATCTCAACGACTTGCAGCGGCGCGGCATTGTCGACGCGATCGGGTTCTGCTTTCCGCACTACTTTTTGCTCCCGCAATACAGCAGTGCCTCGTCCTACCGGATCCGTCCGCTTGGCCCGGAGGAGACGCTCTTCGAGATCTGGTCCCTCACCCGCATCCCACCGGACCAGGTCACCGGCAAGCCGACACCACCGGAGCCTATGGCGCCAGACGACCCGCGCTGGCCGCCGATTCCCGCACAGGACTTCTCGAATCTGCCGAAGCAGCAAAAAGGGCTGCACTCCAAGGGGTTTGAATTCATGAGATTGTCCAGCCGAATCGAAGGACTGATCTCAAACTTCGAACGCGTCGTCGACGGTTTCCTCGCCGGACTGCCCTATGAGGCACTGGTGCCGGCGATTCAGAAGACCAACACAACCATCGATGTCCCGATCGTGGATCTGGGATTCACCGCGGGTGTCGGTTCTGATGCGGGTTTCGGGGCAGGAGGGGCGGCGCGATGAGCATCGCCAACTGGGATCGCTCGGTCGACCTGATCATCGCCGGTAGCGGTGGCGGCGGGATGGTGGCCGGGCTGGCTGCACTCGACTGCGGGCTCGAGCCGTTGATCGTCGAAAAGCAGGCTCTGGTGGGCGGGTCGACGGGACTGTCCGGCGGTATCGTCTGGCTGCCCAATAACCCGTTGATGCGGGCCGACGGCATCGCCGACTCACACGAAGACGGCTTGGCCTATCTGGCCGACGTGGTTGGTGACATCGGTGCGGCATCTTCCCCCGCGCGCCGCGAAATGTTCCTCACCGCCGGCTACGAGATGATTAATTTTTTGATGCGCAAGGGGGTTCGGCTGATCCGGTGCGCCGGTTGGAGCGACTACTACCCGAACCACAAGGGCGGCAACGAGGCTGGGCGCGCCGTCGAAGGAATCCCCTTCGACGCAGCCGAACTGGGTAGCTGGCGCGACAAAGTACAGCCGTCACTGGCCAAAAACTACGGGTACGTGGTGCTGACCAACGAGCTACGCTCGGTCCAGTATTTCAACCGTGCCCCGCGTGCGTTCGCAGTGGCGACAAAGGTTTTCGCGCGCACCAACGCCGCGAAAATCGCGCGGCGACAGATCCTCACAAACGGCGCATCGCTGATCGGTCAGATGCTGAAGGCGCTGATCGACCTTGCCGACGGTCCACCTCCGTTGTGGATCAATGCCGCCATGGACGATCTCATTGTCGAGGACGGCCGAGTCGTCGGCGCGCGAATCACCCGTGACGGCACCTCGGTGAATATCGAGGCGCGCAAGGGAGTCCTACTGGCCGCTGGGGGTTTTGGTCACAACGCCGACATGCGTCGCCAATACAGCGGCGATCAGCCCAATGACGCGAAGTGGTCGATCGCCAACGCCGGCGACACCGGTGAAGTTTTGCAGACGGCGATGCGCCTGGGCGCTAAGACCGATCTGCTCGACGAAGCTTGGTGGTTGCCTTCGGTTTTCATCGCCAACGGCGGCGCGGCCGCCGCATCGCTCGGGTCGGGACGACAGCGACCCGGTGCCATCTACGTGGACTCGACCGGCCGGCGGTTCTGCAACGAGTCGAACTCCTACGTCGAAGTCGGCAAGGCGATGTACGCCAACAAGGCGGTGCCGTGCTGGATGATCTTCGACGACGGTTATGTGCGCAGATACGTGACGAGCACCAACCCGTTGAAGCGCAACCAAAACCTGCCGCCCGAGCTGATCGAGAGTGGCGCGGTCAAGCGTGCCGGCAGCATCGGTGAGCTGGCCCGTCAGATCGACCTGCCCGCCGACGAGCTGACCCGAACTGTGCAGCGATTCAATAAGTTCGCGGCCAAGGGTCTGGATCCCGATTTCGGGCGCGGGCAGTCGGCGTACAACGACTGTCTGGGCGATCCCGGATACAAGCCGAACGCCGCGGTGGGTCCGCTGGACCGGGCGCCGTACTACGCGACGAGGGTTCTCCCGGCGGATGTCGGGACGTGTGGTGGTGTGATCACCGACGAGCACGCACGGGTTCTCGATGAGCAGGACCGGGTGATCGAGGGTCTCTATGCGACGGGTAATACCACCGCGACGGTGATGGGCCGCAAATATCCCGGTGCCGGCGCGAGCATCGCCAACACGATGGTGTTCGGCTACGTCGCAGCGCGCCACGCGGCCGGCCGCAAGGTCGCCGGCGAGATGAGCCGCTAGGCGCTTTCAGACCACTGAGCGTGACGGCGTTGTCACGCTCGACTTCGAACGTGACCGCAGCGTCACGCTGGCGGGGTATCGGTTTCGTCGCGGCCGATGAAGTCGCGTGGCTTCATGCCCGACTGCATCAGCTCGGAGCGCCGCGCCTGAACATCGGTGGCCGCGCCGACCATGTTGGTCAGGATGTGGCTGACTTGCAGGTGCACCCGCATCCCCATTAGTTCCCAGGCCCGCTTCACGTTGTTCTTCACCGCCATCAAAGTGGTCAGCGGGATTTGTGCGATCTTGCGCGCCATCTCCTCGACGGTGTCCTCGAGGTCTTCTCGCGGCACCACCTTGTTGAGCAGACCCCAATCGAGGGCCTGCTGTGCCGATAGTGTCGGCGCCAACAGCAGCCAGTCCATAGTGCGATGCCAGTTCATCAGCAACCACGGTTCGATCATGGTGTGCCCGCCGGGCTCGCCGAGGCTCTGGGCAAGTGGCATCTGGAAATACGCGTCATCGGACGCGACACAGAAGTCGGTCAACAGGCCGAGGTATATCCCGCCGCCCATGCAGTAGCCATGTATTTGGGAGATCGTCGGTTTCGGGAATTCCCACAGATACAACGTCGGCCACAGAAACAGGTCGGCGGTGCCTTTGTACAGGTCCTCGAACGTGTTTCCGAAGTCTGGGTAGGGGTTTTCGTCTGGACCCCAACGCGCCACGTGTCCGCCGCAGAAGCCCTTGCCATTGGCCTTGAGGATGACCACCTTGATTTCCTTGTCGCGGTCGGCCTCGTGCAGACATTCGTCGACTTCGGTAACCAGTACGGAGTCTTTGGTGTTGGCCTTGTCGACCCGGTTGAGGACGATCCGCGCAATCGGTGGTTCGCGCTCATAGATGACCGCTTCGAGGACGCGCCGCTCCATTGGCGTTACGTTACCGGCAGTTACTCCCGTATAACGAGCGGGCGATCATCTCCTGCCTGATTTCGCTTGCGCCGTCTAATTCCTGGACACTCGGAACTTCTCGGCGCGGTGCGGCATTGACAACGAGGTGTCGCCGCAGGGTAAGGCAATTTCGACGGCATTCGCGCGTTCCGCATCAAAGCAGTTGCGGCGCAGAGTTTCTCAACATCGTTGACCCAAGCAATGAAGAGGATGCCGGTCGGCGAGCCCATATTCGGACCTCGTTTCCCCAACGACCATCTGGTAGAGATGATGCACTCACTGCTGGCCGGAGGCCGTACTGTCGACCCTCGCTTTCAGCACCCTCGCTCGACCTCCACCCTCGGCCGTGGCAACTAGGCCGGGTCCAGCGACCGCGGTGGGCCGGCCGCTAGCCCGCAGTCGGGATCGGAAACGTCGAGGCATCCAGCCCCAAACGTCCCGGCCATCGCGGGCCGGCCAGAGTGCCGAGGCCCTCGCTGCAGGGAGGTTTGCCCATCGACCCGCGCCTCGTCCCACGCCGACAGTCCACATCTGTCACTGGCCGGGCTTCCGGCTTGCGCCATTAGTAGGTTTGACTCAGGACACGAACGGGTAGGCCCCAAGTGGACTCTACAAACGCAAGTGGCCACCACGTGTCGCGTTTTCGCTAAGCAGGTCAGACACGTATTGGGGGCCCACGATTAGGATCGGGTCGGGGACCATAGCTTCCTAGGCCCTAGGGGTTGAGAAATGACTATCAAGCAGCTGGCTGCGGGCGCAGCGATCACCGCTGCTCTATGCATTACCGCAAATAATCCTCTTGGCGTTCCGACCATCGGTATGGGTGCGGGCGTCGCTCACGCGCAACCAGATGCGCCGCTTCCGCTGAAGCCCGGTGGGGGCGGCGGTGGCGGCGGTGGCGGCGGTGGCGGCGGCGGTGGCGGCCACGGTGGCGGCGGCGGTGGGGCCCCCGCACCCGGTGGGGGCGGCGGTGGAGGTCACAGCGGACCCGCAGGTGGCGGTGGACCCGCACCGGGCGCTGGCGGCGGCGGCGGCCACGGTGGTGGTGGCGGCGGGCCCGCACCGGCCGGTGGGGGTGGCGGCGGCCACGGCGGCGGTGGCGGCGGCGGTGCCGGTGGACCCGCTCCGGGTGCCGGTGGTGGCGGCCACGGTGGTGGCGATGGCGGTGGTGGCGGTGGACCCGCACCAGGCGCCGGTGGTGGTGGCGGCCACGGCGGTGGTGGACCCACACCAGTTGGAGGCGGCGGTCACGGCCCTAGCGGACCGGCACCAGGGGCTGGTGGTGGCGGCGGTCACGGCGGCGGCGGCCCGAACAACCCCGGACGATCAGCCACCGAGCTGCGCGGCGGCTTTGACACTGGCGGTCGGCCCGATGGCGGCAGGGTTGCGAACTTTCATGGTTCCGGCGCAACGGCAGGCGACTTCCGCGGGGCGTTC
>JAVROG010000004.1:0-4843 GCA_032162865.1 Mycobacterium sp.
GCCAAAGAGCTCGACACCGCGGTGGAGGCATTCCGCACTCGGCCTTTGGATGCCGGCCCGTACACCTTCATGGCCGCTGACGCGTTGGTCCTCAAAGTCCGCGAGGCTGGCCGTGTGGTCAACGTCCTGCGTTTCGTCAAGTGATTTGGCCCCAGGGTCGGCACGAATTTTGGCCCCACCTGGTTAGTTGGCCCGTTTGGCTCGGGTGGCGGTTTTGCTGGTGCGTAGTCGGTAGGACTTGGTGCCGGTTTCGATGATGTGGGCGTTGAAGGTGACGCGGTCGACGATGGCGGCGACCAGGCGTGGGTCGGGGAAGACGGTGCCCCATTCGCTGAAGGGAAGGTTGGTGGCGATCGCGACCGAGGCGCGTTCTTCGCGTTCGGTGATGATCTGGAACAGCAATTCCGCTCCGCGAGGGTCGATTTGGACGTATCCGAGTTCGTCGAGGCAGAGTAGGTCCAGTCGTCCGTAGCGGGCGACGACACGGGAGAGGACCCGTTCGTCGGCGGCTTCGACGAGTTCGTTGACCAGTTGCGCGGTGGTGATGTATCGGACCCGACGGCCCTGTTCGCAGGCCGCCAACCCCAGCCCTATGAGCAGGTGGGACTTGCCGGTGCCGGAGTCACCGAGCAGCACGACTGGTTCGCCGGCATCCAGGTAGTGCCCGCCGGCGAGGTGGCCCAGGATGGCGGGTGCGATACCGGGGACGGCGTCGATGTTGAAGTCTGCCAACCGTTTTAGCCTGGGGAACTTGGCGTCATTGATGCGCCGCGCGCGGCGACGTTCGGTGCGGTCGTCGACCTCGGCGGCTAGGACCTCGGCCAGGTACCGCAGGTGGGTGTGGCGTTCCCGGTGGGCGATCTCGGCCAGGCGGGCCGCTTCGGTGCGCACGGTGGGCAGGTGCAGCTCGCGTGCCGCGGCGCCGATGGAGGCTTGCGCGGCGGCATCGACGGTCGCCGCATTGGCAGTGGTGGTCATGATTCGCTTCCGGTGAGCAGGTCGTCGTAGTCGGTCAGAGACGGTGGCGGTCGGTCGTAGCGGGCCAGTGCGCCGATTGCCGCCACTGCGACGATCTGGTTGGTGTCACGGCGGGCGTCGATGAGCACGGTCTCGGGATCCAGGCATCCCGAGGCGACCGCCCGGTTCATCGCAGTGATGAGTGCGGCGGCGGCCATGGTGCGGTGCGCCAGCAGGATTGCGATCAGGGCGCGGGTTCCGCCGGCGTCTCCGCGGGCGTGTCGGGCGGCATCCCAGTAGGCCTGATGCGATGCGGTGAACACGCCGCGGGCTTTGGCTTGTGCCAGGGCGGTCGCGCCGGGCAGCCCGCCGGGTTTGGTCTTGAGGACCTCGAGGTAGTGATCCAGGCGCAGCACCTCGACGTAGCGTCCGACCGCCCGTTGGTGCTGGGCGATGAGCCGCGGCCCGTCGTAGACCTCGACGGTCCGTGCGGCCAGGCGCACCGGGAGGCGTCGCCCGGCGTAGCGGGCCGGGACGGAGTAGAAGCATTGCCGCACAGACACTCTGGCCCTATTGTCGACCCGCGCATGGAGCAGCCTCGCGCAGTCGAACGCCTCGGCCGGTAACGCCATCAGCGCGCTGGCCTCCAGAGCGAACGCCGCCCCGACGGTGATTGGTCGGCCGGTGATCACCCGGTCGTCGTCGAGCAGGTCGGCGGCGGCGATCAACTCGTTGAGCTCTGCCAGTAAGGCGACCTTCGGGACTGGGACGAGGTGGCGCCGCCGGAAGCGGCCGATCTCGCCCTCCACGCCGCCCTTCTCGTGGGCGCCTTCGATGCCGGAGCGGCAGAAGAATGAGTCGAACCCGTAGTGGCTGCGCAGGGCGGTGAATCGTTCGGACTCGGTGCGGTCACGACCCCTGAGGACCCGGATGACGGCGGGTTTGAGGTTGTCGTACCGGATCCGGCCGGGCACGCCGCCGAAGTACTCGAAGGCCAGTACGTGACCCTCCAGGAACGCTTCCTGGGCCTGCGTGGCGAACGCGACGTGAAACGCTTTGCCCGAGTGCGATAGTCGCATCACGAACATCCAGCACTTCACGACCAGTCCGGCGATCGTGGCGTAGAACTCGCCGAAGTCGACCTCGGCCTCGGCGCCGGCCAGATGTGTCTGCGGAATCGACACCTCATGGGTCAGCAGCCCGAGTTCGACCCGACGACGCGCGACGTAACGCGACACCGTCACCTCCGAGAGCGTCGCCTGGTGCTCGGCAACCAGCCGCTGCCAGATCCGCCGTGCGGTATGGCGTTGCTTGCGCGGGGCGTCCTTATCGGCGATGAGCCAGGCGTCGATCACCGTCACCCACCGGTCGATCGCCGGACGGGGCCGCGCCGGATACACCTTGCGCGGCGGCGGGACCGCGTCATCGAGCGCTTGGCGCACCGTCCGACGATGCACGCCATGGCGATCCGCCAACTCACGGATCGACACGTCATCGAGCCGCCGGTCTCTCCTGATCTTCTCGAACAGTTCCACGCGTGACCGCATCCTGACCGACCTCCCTGACGGCGACCGCCAAGGACGACGGCGACAGGAACGATCTGAACGAGGGTGGGGCCAACATTGGTGACGACACACCGGCACCCACCCGGCCGGGAATGATCACCACCCCGCTGGGGCCAGAATTCGTGAAGAACGGCGACCAAAGTGGGGCCAGGTCAGGTGACCACACTCACAGTGCGGTGATCGCGATCGCGGCCGCGGCCGCGGCCGTGGCTGTTGCGAATCGCTGGCGGCGGGCAGTGTTGCTAGTGGTCATCGTGTTCTCCTTGGCCGGTCGGGATCCCTGAGGGGCTGCGTTCGCCTCCTAGGTGAAATGGTCCTGTTCACCGGTGCTTCGCTGTAATAGCCCAGAAGCCAGAGTCGACTTGGGGCAGGAAAGGGTTTTCTATCCGCCGGGTGAGCACGGCTCGGCACCTGCTGCAGCGCGTCGTGTGACCCGGAAGGGTTCGGCCCGGCACCGGGGAGGGGGTAGCGGACCGAGTAGTGAGTAATTGCTCAGGCGCCCACGATTGCCTTACTCAGCGAGTTGATGATCGACCGCGGACCAGGCGGCGCAACCGCGGACGACGCACTACGCTTTGCCGAAGCCCCGGCCGCAGGGAAGCTCGCAACTTGCGGCCCAACGGAGAGAGCAGCGCACCCTTCATGAGCAGATCGCAATGCACGGACCTCATCGCCTCGGGCATCAACGTGGCCAGGATCGCCTTCGCCGGCGCCATCATTGGCGGATGCGCGGTGGGCCTTGCGGCGCACGCGGGCGCGGACCCCGGCAACTGCGATCCGTTCTACCTGTCGATGACGCCACAGCCCGTTCTGTCGTGCGCCGGCCCAGATGTTGCTCCGCCGCCCGATGCGCCACCCATGCCTGCTCCTGTCGATGCCGTCGCAGTGCCGCCGCCGCCAGGCCCACTGCTGCCTCCGACGGATTCGTAACGCTGACCGCGACGCCGGGAGCTGCGTGACCGTCGAGGTTGATGCCGGCGCCGCGGATCGCTGCGTGAGCCTTGGGGATCGAACGCGTCAACGTTCGGGATAGAAGAGGAAGAGCTCACATCCTGTAGTGGACTGGGGCACGTGCCACGAACCGGCAGGGGCGTGCAGGAAGGTTCCGGCGGGATAGTCGTTGAGGCCATCGTTGAACACGCCAGAGACGACGAAGACTTCTTCGGGGCCAGGCGAGTGGTGATCTTCGCCGTCCCGCACGGCACCGGGCTCGATAGTGGTCAAGACTGCCTTCGCGCCGTTGCGGCCAGTCCACAACACCTTCACGTGGATTCCCGGGAACAGCCGGCGCGGCTCGACATCGCCGGCCCAGACCCAGTCGTAGCCGTCAGCGTGCGGCCCGAAATTGTCGCGGTTTCCGTGTGTTCGGCTCATGGTTCGCGCAACGACAACGGATGTCGATCTCTGCCGAATTCATGTGGTGGCGCGATCAGATCGCACGCGGCGAACTCACGACCGGTCGTCGCCTCGCATCCTCTAGCCCGCTCCGGGTCGCCAGACGTCTCTGGACTGATCGATGCTGGTCTGCAGCGCGAACGCGATCATGTCCCTGTCTTCGGGGTCCGGGGGTTGCCGAACCTGTATTCCGACATCGAGCAGCAGTCCCAAGTCCAAGCTCCAGTGAACTTCTGAGCGCTTCTCCCATTGTGTGAACGCCGCTTCGACATGGCGTTTGGCCTTGCGGCCCGACCACCGATTGACATAGATCAGGTGCCGTAGTGCAAGTTCGTCACGCCCGCGGACGCAGGCCAGCCCGTAGTGCGTTACCTCGTGACAGAAACTGCACAAGCAGACGATCCGTCTCAACCGCTGGGTGCGAGTGGCCTCGTCGTACTCCCAGCGCTCGTGCGCTTCCAGCCACTTGCCGAGGTCCGGGTCGCGACCGGCGCCGCACGCCTCACACTTGTCATTGGCGCGTCGATAGACCATGCGACGCAGCCGGTCCCAATCACGCTGCCCGACACAGCTGCGGACGTTGGTGAACCAGCACGAGTCCGGAATCAGATCGACGAACAACCCGCCGCCGAAACTGCGGTCCTCACCGTCAAGCACATCGGGCAGCGGCGCTCGCCCGACCCACGGCGCCAGTTCGGTCATGCCCGGCCGGGGTGCATACCAGGCGCGCAGAGTCCGGTCCCACCGTGCGCCTGCGGCTTTGGCGGCGTTCTGCTCGTCATAGGACACCTCCAGCCAGATGCGTTCACTAGTCGTCACGGCGTCCAGTCAAAGCCGATGCGGTGACAGCGTCTGGCATCTCACGGGCGGTTGTCCACAGCTACGGAGTCATTCACAGCTCGAAGCCGGACTCGACGTCGATGCCG
>JAVROG010000005.1:0-10095 GCA_032162865.1 Mycobacterium sp.
GTGGCAGTGGTGACCGGGGCGGGGCGCGGTCTTGGCCGCCTTTACGCGATGGACCTGGCAAGTCGCGGAGCGTCCGTGGTCGTCAACGATTTGGGCGGTTCAATGCGCGGTGAGGGAGAAGACCGCAAGGTCGCAGACGAGGTGGTTGCCGAGATCACTGCCGCCGGTGGAACCGCGGTGGCTTCGTATGACTCGGTGGACAATCCCGAGGGCGGTCAGGCGATTGTGCAGACCGCCGTTGAGCACTTCGGCCGCCTCGACGCCGTGGTAAGCAATGCCGGGATCTTCAACAGCATCGCTTTCGACGAGATGACGCCTGCCCAGTGGCGACAGATGCTGGCTGTCCATCTGGACGGTGGCTTTTATCTGAGTCAGCCCGCATTCAAAGTGATGAAGAAACAGGGCTACGGCAGATTCGTCTTCATCTCGTCATCGGGTGGAATGTTCGGGCAACACCTCGAGGCGCATTACGGTGCTGCAAAAGCGGGATTGGTGGGGTTGAGCAATGTGGTCGCTCTGGAAGGAGCTGAGCACGGCATTCTCTCCAATACTGTGCTGCCATTCGGATTTTCGCGCATGGTCACCGAGACGGTGGACCCGGACACCTTGAAGAACCTCGGACTTCTGGACCTCATCAGCCCGGAGAAAGTCGTGCCCATCGTGACTTATCTGGCCAGTCGCGCCTGCGAATCCAGCCATGAGAATTATTCGGCTTGCGCCGGCCGCTATGCCCGGGTCTTCGTCGGGCTGGGCGAGGGCTGGCTGCCCGACACCGAAGTTGTTGCAAAAGCCGAGGATATCGCGGCAAGTTTTGCGGAAGTCTCGGGTACCGACCCGTTCACCGTCCCCGGCAATATCTACGAAGAACTGTTCTCCGTGGTCGGTCGGCTCGGCGTTGACTTGACGGGGGGCAGCGACTAGCCAGATGCGACTTCGCCGGGAATCATCCACGGCGTTACCGACCCGGCCGGCCCCGTGCGCAATTCCTCCGGCACGTCTTCGACCACGTTCCACGTCGCGGCTATCCGTCCGATACCGACAAACATCGCACACTGCACACCCAGCTGCACCAGCTCATCCTCCGAGAAGTGCTGTCGGAGTTCGTCATAGACCGCGTCATCGATTCCAAGATGGTCCGTCGCGAACCGGTCGGCGAAGTCGAGTGCCGCCCGCTCGGCGCGCGACAAGTCGTCCGCTTCGGCAGGACGTTCCAGGGAGCACACTGCTTGCTCGGTCAACCCGTCATCGATCGCACTCTGGTACCGAACGGCCATGCAACTGCGGCACTGATTGTGGAAAGCGATGCGAAGCCGCACCAACTCCATCATTCGTGGCGTCAGGGCCCCGGAGGGCCGCAGCGCGGCCATCACACCGGCCATTGCCTCAGTCAATCCCGGTACGCGAGCCATAATCGCTGCGACACCGAGGCTGATGCGGTCCCCACGACCCAGATCCGAAATGGGCGCCGCGGCAAAGACGCTTGACGGTTCGATGCGTGCCACGTGAATCTCCTGGTTGTCGGGATCGAGTATCAGGGCGCGAGCTGCCCTGTCATTATCCGCTTCCGGCGGTGGACCACCAGTAGGCGATAAATGGCTCCATGCCGCGGCTGACGAGTTCGATCCGCGGTCCGCTCGGCCCTTTGGCATAGGCCCATAGCAGGGTCCCGGATCCGTCGGGATTGTAGGACTTGACTTCAAGGCTCATGCCGTTCGATTCGAGCGTCGCCAAATCAGATTCGACGTCGTCGGACCAGTACCCGATATGGTGCACTCCTGAATCGGCTGGGGTCCAGACGGTACCGGGCACTGTCTGGATCAACTCGAGTCGTGGGTCGGCGCCGGAGTACACCATCTTCATCGGAATGGTGATCTCACCGGCGGGTGTTACTCCCTGCTGGTCGACGGTCACGACGTCGGTCCACGTGTAACCGCCCGTCGTCGTGAACCAGTCCATGGTCGCTTCGAGATCGTCGACGACGATGCCGGTGTGGTACAGATTTTCGGCCTTCATGCGTTCCTCCGCCGCAGCGCCCTTGATCTCCTGCTCGAGCCATTGCACTTCGCTGTGATTCTCGCGATTGCTGGTCGCCAGAAGGTGCTGCAGGGCAGCTTTTTTCACACGTAACGCGTCGTGATCCTCAGGCGAGTGAGCCAAGACGATGTCGATGAGGTGGAGTGCCTGCAGTGCCCGGCCGGCCTTTGCGTGCGCGGCGGCGCGTTCGACGAGTGGTCCAGTGCCACCGGCCACTTTGACGATGTCGGGCCACACCGATGACGGGGGGACCTCATACAGCTCAGTGGTCGATTCGTACCGGAACCAGCCGACGTGCTCCTCCCAGATCGAGCGCACGATCCACGGCACTTTCCCGTGCACCTGGGGGAGCGCCAACTCCGGTGGGAGGGTGACGTCCCGCATCAAGGTCCAGAGGTCGGCGCCCGAGTTCATGCCGTCGATTGCAGTCGCCACAGTCTATTCGGCAACCCAAAATGCGCGCCGCGCGAGGCGCTCCGCCGACAGGCTGCGCCGGTGAATTGTTGCCGTTGCTCGAGTCAACCTCCAGTAGACCGAGTGAGGATCAACAGGAGGGAATGCTTTTGCATATCAACCATGTCTTGGCCGTGATTCCAGTGACCGACATCGACGTCGCCACGCGATGGTACGAACGGCTGTTCGGCGGCCCGCCCACAAATAATCCGATGCCGTCCCTGGTCGAATGGCAGGTCACCAGCGCGGGGTGGGTGCAGGTCTTCGTTGACGCCCAACGAGCTGGGGGCAGCGCAGTGAACCTCGCCGTCGATGGTCTCGAAGCCGCGGTCAACGAGCTGGCGGGCCGTGGGCTATACCCGGGGGAGATTCAGGACGTGAATAAGGGCGTACAGCTGTCGGCGTTGACCGACCCCGACGGCAACACGATCACCTTGATAGGGCACTTCCGGGAGTCTTACTGATCGGTGTCGAGCAGCCGTAGCGGGTGGAGCCCGTCGACCGCGCCGACGAACGGCGGGTGGATGCTGTAGCCGAGCATGCGCCGTATGTCATCGGAAACCGTTCGAGCGATTTCGCGAGATACCGACAAATTGAACGCCTCCATCGGCCGCAGCCACGGCTGGCAATACTGCGCGGTGATCGCAAGTCGCTCGCGGCTTGTGGTGTTGGCGCCTCCGCCATGCCACAGGGTGCCCACGAAGAAGACACAGGAGCCGGCGGGCATGACGACGGGAAGCGCCCGATCTTTCGAGCTCGGCCGACGTTTGCCCCAGCGATGGCTCCCAGGTATGACCACCGTGGCGCCATTGTCGGCGGTGAAGTCGTCGATCGCCCAGATAGTCGCCGCCGCGAGCGGTTCCCGGGGCCGCGGAATCGGGTAGAACCCGTCGTCATGGTGAGCTAACTGTGCGGCCTCTCCGGGCTGAATGTTGATGGCCTGCAACGCCGAAAGCAGATAGTTGGCCATCAGCAACCGATCGAGCACCGCCAGCACCCTGGGATTGTCGACAAGTCGGTCACATACGCGGGTCCTGCTCAGCACGCTGTAGATGCGCTGGGTGCGCCGGCCCTCGAAAGAGTTGCGTCCGGTGTGTCCCAGCCAAGGGGGCACGACTTGGCGGATTTCCTGACATTCCTCGGCGCTGAGCAGGTTCTCCCAAATGACGTAGCCGTCGCGGTCGAGGGCCGCCAGGTCGGTCTCGACGACCGCGCTGTCGACCGCGCTGCCGCCGGTCGGTGTCCACCTGTGGCGATTTGCCAGATCGCCCCTGAGATCCTCGAGCGTTGTCACGGACTCATCGTCGATGCTCACTGGTACCGGTCCTTATTCCGCTGGCTTACCCTTTGACCACATTAAGCCGAGTTCGGCCCCGCGGTCGTTGTTTCGGCCTCAGAGAAGGGTCCCTGAAGTGAAGCTTGGCATTGCGACACCTGTCGTCACCAATGTCGCCGGCGCTGCCTTGATGTGGGAGAAGGACGCCACGATCGAGGACATCGGCCGCATCGCCGAGACGGCGGACCGGCTTGGCTATCACCACCTGACCTGCAGTGAGCACATCGGCATACCATCGAGCGAGGCGCCGCGTCGCGGATCCCGGTACTGGGACCCGCTCGCCACCTTCGGCTATGTGTCGGCGCGCACTCGGCAGATCCGACTCGTCACCATGACCCTGGTGCTCGGGTACCATCATCCGCTCGCGATCGTAAAGCGTTATGGCACTTTGGATCACGTCAGCGGCGGCAGGGTGATCCTCGGCGTCGGTGTCGGCAGCCTGAAGGTGGAGTTCGACCTACTGGGCGCGCCGTTCGACGACCGTGGTGCTCGTGGCGACGACGCGCTGCGGGCGCTGCGGACGGCATTGCCTACCAATGAACCGGCTTATGAGGGCGAGTACTACTCGTTCGGCGGGCTCACCGTCGACCCTTGCGCGCTGCAACCACATATGCCGATTTGGATCGGTGGCCGCACCAGGCGATCGCTGCGGCGCGCTGTCACACTCGCCGAGGGGTGGTGTCCATTCAATGTTTCCATCGCCACCGCTGCGGAGTGGTTGCGGGCGCGCGAGTTGCCTGCCGGGTTCGAGGTGGTACTACCCGCCGATGAACCGCTCGATCCGGTGGGAGAACCGGCGTTGACTGAGGACACATTGCAGGCCATCGCGGCGGCGGGCACCACCACGTTGTCGGCCAGGTTCATTCACCACTCGCTAGGGCACTACCTCGAGCAGATCCACGCCCTTGCGGAGTTGCACGGCAAGACACTCTAATGGTTTTCCGCCGCGCCGGGATTAGCGCCGTGCATTCGGGCGTTGCTCCGCGGAGACGGAAGATCAACTACGGCAGACAAGGATGCAGATGAAGTTCGGGATTGCGACGTTCGTCAATGACGACACCATCGACGCGGTATCGCTAGCGCGTGCGATCGAAGAGCGGGGTTTCGCTTCGCTGGTAGTGGCCGAACACACCCATATTCCGGCGAGTCGGGAGTCCGCCTATCCGATGGGTGGCGAGCTGCCATCGATCTATTACCGGACCCTGGACCCGTTCGTGACGTTGGCGGCAGCGGCGGCGGTGACCTCGTCCATCGAGTTGTTCACCGGGATCGCCCTGCTGATCCAGCGCGATCCGATCATCACGGCGAAGGAGGCTGCCAGCATCGACCTGATCTCCGGTGGCCGCTTCGTCTTCGGCGTGGGCGCCGGCTGGAACATCGAGGAGTTGCGCGATCACGGCACGGACCCGAAGACGCGGGGCGCGCTGCTCGATGAACGCATCGAGGCCATCAAGGCGCTGTGGACGACCGAACCCGCTGAGTATCACGGCAAGTACGTCAACTTCGAGCCGTCCTACAGTCGCCCCAAGCCCGTTCAGCAACCGCACCCGCCCATCTTCATCGGCGGTGACTCCGACGCCACGGTCAAGCGAGTGATTCGGCATGACGCGGGCTGGATATCCAATCCACTCCCAGTTGAGCGGTTGACCAAACGCATTGATCAACTGCGTGAAGGCACTGGACGCGAAGTTCCGCTGGCAATGTTCGGCACGCCGGTCAAACCCGACTATTGGCGCGCCACCGAGGATCTGGGTTTCGAGCGATTGGCACTGCTGCTGCCCACGCGACCGCTGGACGAATCGCTGCGATTGCTCGACGAGTACGCCGCAAAGGTGGCCGAGTATCGCGGCTGAGGTCGCGCCAAACTAGCTGCTCGTCAGGCGGACGGAGCGGGTTCGATTAACAGCGTCGGTACTCCGCACGTGCCGTTCTTCACGCTGATCACGCGGGTGCCAGGCTTGCGCCCTGGGCGAACCTCGGAAACGTCGAGCCCGTCTTCTGTGAGCCGCGTCCGTGCGGCGTCGGCGTTCGGAACGCGCCAGGACAGTCCCCAGACCTGATCGGTTCGAGCAGGGGGCGGTGCGTCGCGCAGTTGCTGCGCGATTTCCACGGTGACGCCACCTACGCGGAGAAACACTAGCCGCATGCCCCAGTCGGGAAAGTTGCGATCGAGCGCGAGGCGCAGGCCCAGCCCATCGCGATAAAGCGCGATCGCGGCATCCGCGTCCGTCGTTTGCACCACCGCGTGATCGATTCCCGTGACGACCGCATCGTCGGGACCGACAACAGGGGCCAGGGGGAGCAAATCAGGCGACTCGTGCTCGATAGCGATCATCAACACGCCGCGAGTGCGTGCTTCTGGTAACAGCGTGCTGCGCCAGCGCCGAACCTGCCCGGTGTCGGTGTCGCGGCCAAGGCCGGGTGATACAGGCGACGGCTCAAGGCTGTTCGCGGCGAGTTGCGCGTGCGTGATGTCGAGATCAGACGTAGCGAACGCGAGCCCGATCGGGCCTTCGCCTCGATGATCCAGGTGCGCTGCGACCGTGCGCCCCAACGGACCGTCGGCGACCGGCGTGATCAACTCGAGGTAGGTGTTGTCGAGCCGGAAGAGCGAATTAGCCGTGCCCCAGCCCGGATGATCGCCACGCGAGGAAGGACGGCGTGACAACAGTGTGGCGTAGCGGTGCGTGGCGTCGTCGAGGTCGCGCACCGCGAGAATGACGTGATCGAGAGCGTCGAACACCTGGGCTGGCGCTACAGATCCACAATGGCGCCGGCCGCCGGGTCGACCTTCCCGTCGAGCAGCTCGAGGTAAACCCGCAGGATGTCGTCCTGGCTCGAGATGCGTTCGACGCGAAGCCAATTCGACGCCCACTCGGCGAAGGGCGTCCATGCCTCGGCGACATTGCGGTCGAGTTGTGCTGTGCCCCAGTCAGATCCGCGCTTCTTGATGCGGTCCGGGGCAAAGAAGAAGACGGGCTTCGGACCCGCAAGGTGGCCACCGTCATGCGCCGTCTGGGTCCAATGGGTAATGCCGACGGCCGCGCTGTGCGCGAGGCGGTCACCGTAGTGGGCGTGGATGTGGGCGCGGACAGCGCTGTTGCCTGAGATGTCGACATAGACCGCACGGTCTCCGGGCAGCTTGGCGACGTCGTCGTAGCGGTAAACCGAATCGTAGACGTCGAGCGATGTGACGAACTCGCTGTTGCCCGCCGAGGTGAGGCCGATGACCCGGATGCCCCCGCGCTGAGCGAGCAGGTAGGCGGCGATGATCGCCGTTTTCGATGAGGCGCTGGAAATCACGACCGTCTCGGCGCCGAACAAGCTTTCGTCGCCGAGGAAGTCATCGATGAGGAACGACGTGAAAAAGAGCGGAAAGAACAGGATGTGCTCCGCCTCGCGGCTGGGGGAGTAGACGGGGTCGGTCTGGACGTCGCGGTAGGCCTGGTAGGCCGACGGCAGCGAGACGCGGTGCGGGGCGGCGTCGACGAACCCTTTTTCGTTGATGCGGTCCGGAACAACCAGCAGGTAATCGGCGCACGGCAGATACCCGTAGACGCGCGTGTCCTGCGCTAGATCGGGGTGCCGCGATTCCTCGACGTGGGCGTAGCCCCACACATTGAGCTTTCCCCAGTCGGGGTCCGAGGCCGGGAAGAAGTCCCAGTAATTCATCGCTTCGCCGAGCACCGCGTAAGTGATGTTGTTCGAGGTGAGCCCGAAAGATTCGACACGTAGCAGCGCCTGCCCGTCTCCCGGAGACGGGGCATCGCCGGCAAGAAAACGGGTCTGATGCAAATCGTCGCGACGCAATTCGAAGTCCATGGATCCGAGCTTATGACCCAGGCATCAGCGGGCCCATTGATGTACCATCTGGTACATGATTACAGAGAGCGGAATCGAGATCGACGCACCGGTTTCGCTGGTGTGGGACGTGTTCAGTGATGTTGAGCGTTGGCCCGAATGGACCGCCTCGGTGACCCGCCTCGTCGCCCTCGACGGGCCGGGTCTCGCTGTCGGCAAGCGATTCCAGATCAAACAGCCCAGGATGCCCAAGCTCGTTTGGAAGGTGACCGACGTGACGCCCGGCGTTTCGTGGACCTGGGTGCAGACTTCCCCCGGCGGCATGACCGTGGCCCTCCACGCGCTGACGCCGATCGCCGACGATCGGACGCGGGTGCACCAGGAGCTTGACCAGCGAGGCCCGGTCGGCGCGCTCGTCGGGCGACTGATGCTGCGCACCACGCGTCGCTACCTCGAGTTGGAGGCCCAAGGTCTGAAGAGACGCAGCGAGCAGTTGCGGCATTCTCTTGGCCCGCACTCCTGACCTCAAGCGGCGCCAGCAACTTCTCGAAGCACTGATCGACGAATTTGCCGCCGGCGGCATCGGGGACCGCTCGCTGCGCGAAGTGGCGGCCGCCGTCGGGACCAGTCACCGAATGCTGCTGCATCACTTCGCGTCCCGCGAGGAATTGCTGCTGGAAATAGTGGCGGAGGTCGAACGTCGGCAGCTGGCCATCCTGTCCGAGTCGCCCACAGAGCCGGCTGACGGTTTCGCCGCGATGTGGGCCGCCGTGGCCCGGCCCGAGCTACGGCCGTTCGAGCGCCTCTTCTTCGAGTGTTACTCCCGCGGAGCCCAGGGCGAGGAACCCTTCGTCCGGATGGTGCCGGGCGCAGTCGATGCGTGGCTGGCAGAGGTGGACGCGGCTTCCGGCGGTACGAGCGACCCGGCGCTGGTACGCCTGGGCCTTGCGGTAACGCGTGGGCTGCTGCTTGACCTGGTGGCCACCGACGACGACGCGGGCGTGACTGCCGCGGCGCAGGGTTTCGTGGACCTCCTTCGGCAAGCCAGTCGACCACGCTGAGCGGCCGCGGGCACAAACGGCGGCCCTACCGCGTTGCGTTAGTCGCGTGTGTCGGCACACGGAGGGAGACGAGGTGAAGATTCGTTTCGGGGTCGGGCTGGGCGCGGACACCGCCCCGGATCAACTCGCCGATATCGTCGATCGGTTGGAAGCGAGCGGAGTGGACTCGCTCTGGTTCTCCGAACTGGTGTACTCCCCGGCGGTGGATCCCATGGTTGGCATGGCCTATGCATTGGCGCGGACGTCCCGGCTGAAGGTCGGCACATCGGTGGCGGTTTTGCCGGGCCGGCACCCGGTGCTGGTCGCCAAACAGTTGGCGTCGCTCGCAGCACTCGCCCCCAAGCGTGTTCTCCCCGCCTTCGGATTACGTTCGGCGATTCCGGCCGAACGCGAGGTGTTCGTGGTCCCCGACGGTGAGCGTGCAGCGGTGTTCGACGAGTCGCTTCGGGTGCTGCGCTCGGTGCTGGTCGACGACTCCGCCAGCTTCAGTGGCAAATTCTTCACGGTGACTGGGGCGGCGGTCGCGCCGCGACCGTCTCCGCCGCTGGACATCTGGGTGGGCGGCTCGTCGGCCGCGGCGTTTCGTCGCATCGGCTCGCTGGCCGACGGTTGGCTGGGTAGTTTCCTGACCCCAACCGAAGCGCGGCGAGGACGTGAGGCGATCGAACGGGCCGCGTCTGAGGCTGGGCGGCAGATAGAGCCCGATCACTTCGGCATCTCACTGGCCGTTGCCGACGGTGAGTTGCCGGCTGAGCTGGCGGCCGCGGTCCTTCGGCGCCGTCCGGACCTTGATCCCGCCGATCTGGTCGCTGCCGGCTGGGATCGACTGCACCGGCAACTCGACGCCTATGTGGAGGCCGGATTGACGAAGTTCGTCATCAGACCTGTTGGTAGCGCGCCGCTGGACGGATTCATCGATCGATTTGTCGCCGAACTGGTCGGTCGCCAGAACTGAGTGGGACATCGTCGACTCGATGTTGTACAGGCCTGCGACTACAGCCGGCCGTCGGTCTGTAAATCCGGATGCACCCAACTCGGCGAGCGCTTCTCCTTGAATGCAAGGTAGCCCTCCACCGCTTCGTCGCCGCTGTAGCTGGCCTTCATGCCGATCCGGTCGAACAGACCCAAGTAGTTGTCGAGGCTGGACTTCACCACGGCGCGGGCCCGCGGAGCCGTGCGACAACATTGTGCGAGCGCTTCGCGGGCGGCATCAGCGAGATCGTTGTGCGCCACCACTCGAGCCACCATGCCCCAATCGACGGCCGCCTGCGCCGTCAGGGTACGGCCGGTGAACATCAGATCGCGCGTCCGAACCGGGCCGATGATCCGCGCCAACGTCTGGGCGTAATACGTGTCGGCGATGCCGCGGTACAGCTCAGGCACCCGGAATGTCGCTCGATCCGACACCAC
>JAVROG010000006.1:0-7166 GCA_032162865.1 Mycobacterium sp.
CACCGAGTTCAGGACCCCGAGCGGAAAGGACACGTCGATGCCGCGCAGGTTGTGTTCGCGGGCTCCGACGACGGTGAGTTGACGTTTCGCATTAACCGGTCGCCGGATTTCCGGCATTTCGATGCGCTCACGGCCCGACAGGTAGGCGCCGGTGATCGATTCCGTGTTAGTCAGCAGCTCCTCGTAGGTCCCGCTGTGCACGATGCGGCCACCGTGCTCGCCAGCTCGCGGGCCGATGTCGACGATCCAGTCGGCATGCTCGATGGTGTCCTCGTCATGCTCGACGACGATCAGCGTATTGCCCAAATTCTTGAGACGAGTGAGGGTTTCGATGAGCCGACGGTTGTCCCGCTGATGCAGCCCGATGGACGGCTCGTCGAGCACGTACAGCACCCCCACCAGACCAGACCCGATCTGCGTGGCCAACCGGATGCGTTGGGCCTCACCGCCGGACAGCGTGGCCGCAGCCCGTGACAGCGACAGATACTCCAACCCGACATCGAGCAAAAACCCCAGCCGCGACTGGATTTCCTTGAGCACCTGACCGGCAATCGCCCGCTCGCGGGTACCCAGGGTCAGGGCGTTGAGGAAGTCGGCGCAGTCGGCGATCGACAGCTCGCAGACTTCGGCGATGGATTTCGGACCGTGCGCCCCAGCGGCCAGGGTCACCGCCAAGATCTCCGGCTTGAGCCGGGTGCCCTCACAGACCGGACACGGGATGTCCCGCATGAAGCCCTCGTAGCGTTCCTTCATCTGCTCGGACTCGGTCTGGGACATCTTGCGTTGCAGGAACGCCAGCACGCCCTCGAAGTCGGCGTAGTACGAACGCGTGCGACCGTAGCGGTTGCGGTAACGCACGTGCACCTGCTGGTCGGAGCCATCCAGGATTGCCTTGCGGGCCTTGGCCGGCAGCTTGCGCCACGGCGTATCGACGTCGAAACCCAGCGCGTCGCCCAGTCCGGCCATCATCCGGATGAAGTACTCCGCGGTGTGGCCCGTCGACCACGGCGCCACCGCGCCCTCGGCAAGCGTGAGATCCGGGTCGGGTACCACCAGGTCGGGGTCGACCTCTTTGCGAATCCCCAGACCGGCGCATTCCGGGCAGGCGCCATACGGCGAGTTGAACGAGAACGAGCGCGGTTCCAGGTCATCCACGGCCAGCGGGTGCCCGTTGGGGCAGGCAAGTTTCTCCGAGAAGCGCTGCTCGCGGGCACGGTCGTGCTCGTCGCGGTCGTCGGGGAACTCGAGGACCACAATTCCGTCGGCCAGGCTGAGGGCGGTCTCGATCGAGTCGGTAAGCCGCTGCTTGGCCGTGGCCTTGACGGTCAGGCGGTCGACCACGACCTCGATGTCATGCTTTTCCTGCTTTTTCAGCTTCGGCGGGTCGGTCAGCGGATGCACCACGCCATCGACCCGGACCCGGCTGTAACCCTGCGCGTTGAGCTTGTCAAAGAGGTCGGCGAACTCGCCCTTGCGAGTGCGCACCACCGGGGCCAGCACCAGGAACCGGATGCCCTCGTCCATGGCCAGCACCTGGTCCACGATTTGCTGGGGTGTCTGGCGCGCGATGCGTTCGCCGCAGATCGGGCAGTGCGGGGTACCCGCGCGGGCATACAGCAATCGCAGGTAGTCGTAAACCTCGGTGATCGTGCCGACCGTTGACCGCGGGTTGCGGTTGGTCGATTTCTGGTCGATGGACACCGCTGGGGAAAGACCCTCGATGAAGTCGACGTCCGGTTTATCCATCTGCCCCAGGAACTGGCGTGCATAGGCCGACAACGACTCGACGTAGCGGCGCTGCCCCTCGGCGAAGATGGTGTCGAACGCCAGCGAAGATTTCCCTGATCCGGATAAACCGGTGAAAACGATCAGGGCGTCGCGAGGTAGGTCAAGGTCGACGCCGCGCAGATTGTGCTCACGTGCGCCCTTGACGATGAGGCGGTCAGCCACGCTGTCCCTTCCAGCAATTCGCGAATCTTTTAATACCCAGCCATGACAAACAGCTCACAACGCGGGCCGCATTCCATGCTAGGTGCCACCCCCGACAAGCACTCAGCCAAGCACTCAGCCAAGGACGCAGCCAAGCACTCAGCCAAGCTCTCAGACAACGACCTTGACCAAGTACCGTGACCGGTATGACTGCCCCGGCCGAACCAAGCGACAACTACACCGGACACGTCGAGGCGGGCACCGCGGCCCGGCGCACCCTGCCCGGCGTGACGATCGTGAAGGCCTCGGTAGGCCCGATGGACAACAACGCCTACCTGGTGACCTGTTCAGCGACTGGAGAAACACTGCTGATCGACGCCGCCAACGACGCCGAGGTCCTCATCGACCTGATCCGGCGTCATGCACCCAAATTGTCGCTGATCCTGACCAGCCATCAGCACTTCGACCATTGGCAGGCACTGGAAGCTGTCGTCGAGGCTACCGGCGCGCCCACCGCGTCGCATGAGGTCGACGCCGAGCCGCTTCCGGTAAAACCCGACCGTTTGCTGGCCAACGGCGACACCGTGCAAATCGGCCAGCTGACGTTCGATGTCATCCACCTGCGCGGACACACCCCGGGATCGATCGCACTAGCCCTAGGCGGACCCGCGACGGGAGGCGTCACACACCTGTTCACCGGTGATTGCCTGTTCCCGGGTGGCGTCGGCAAGACGTGGCAACCTGGCGATTTCGAACAATTGCTCGACGACGTCACCGGCAGGGTGTTCGACGTGTACGCCGACTCCACTGTGATCTACCCAGGCCACGGCGACGACACCGAGTTGGGTGCCGAACGCCCGCACCTCGCCGAATGGCGCGAACGCGGTTGGTAAACCCTGTCTGAAGCCCGTTACGTGGTGTGCACGATCAGCACGTCGACCTTCGCCTTGCGCGAGACGTTGGCCGGAACCGAACCCAGCAGCCGTCCCGCGATCGTGCTCAGACCAACGTTGCCGACCACCAGCAGATCGGCTTTCTCCGACTCGGCAAGGTGCACCAGCGCGTCCACGGGCGCACCCTCGATGGCACGCTCGTCGACGTTCTTTGCCCCGGCATTGTGCGCCCGCTCCTTGGCGTCGTGCAGGATTTCGTAAATCGGCCCGGTACCGGTCACTTTGTAGCTTTCGCCCTTCAGCGCGTCGACGGCCCTGGCGTCTTCGTTCTGAGGCAGGAACGCCGACGCGATGATCAGTTTGGCCTCCGGTCCCGCGATCCTGGCCGCCCTGTCTACCGCGCGCATCGACGAATCGGAGCCGTCGGTCCCTACGACCACGGTTTTATAGGCGCTCATTTACCCTCCCAGGTGTCGGTGTCCGCCAACCCAAGACAGTAACGTGTTGCTGGACCAAGGTGGGAGAGATTTGCGGCGTGGCAGCCCTCACGCTGCCCCCGCAGAGCCGCACAGGTCACTTCCGGGCAATTCGCGTCTGCCACTTTGGCGCGCCGAAGCGCACCCTCCACATAAAATCGGAAGCCACCATGTCTGTGTCAATCGTCGAGAATCCCGTGGCTGACGACGCCGAACCGGCGTCATCGGCACGGCCCAAGGGCAGATTTTCCGATCCGTGGGCGGTTGCGGCACTGACCGCGATCATCAGCGGCGCCTGGGCCAGCAGGCCCTCGCTGTGGTTCGACGAGGGCGCGACCATCTCGGCCTCGGCCAGCCGGACGTTGCCTGAGCTGTGGAAGTTGCTGGGTCATATCGACGCCGTCCACGGGCTCTACTACCTGCTGATGCACGGTTGGTTTGCAATCTTTCCGCCGACGGAGTTCTGGTCTCGAGTCCCCAGCTGTCTGGCCGTGGGGGCCGCGGCCGCCGGGGTGGTGGTGTTCGCAAAGCAGTTCTCCGGACGTGGGACAGCGCTGTGCGCGGGCGCTGTTTTCGCCATCCTGCCGCGGGTGACATGGGCGGGAATCGAGGCCCGCTCCTCGGCGCTGACTGTTGCCGTAGCCGCCTGGCTGACGGTGGTGCTAGTTGCTGCGGTGCGGCGCAATCAACCGCGGTTATGGGTGTCCTACGCGCTGGTGTTGATGGTGTCGATCCTGGTCAACATCAACACGGTGCTGTTGGTGCTGGTCTATGCCGCGATACTGCCGCTGGTGGCGCCGCAGCGGTCGCGCAAGTGGCCGGCCATCTGGTTGGGGGTGACGTCGGCCGTCGCACTCGGGGCGATGACGCCGTTCATGCTGTTTGCCCACAAGCAGGTGTGGCAGGTCGGATGGATCACCGGACTGAACCGCAACCTGTTCCTTGACGTCGTGCACCGGCAGTATTTCGACTACAGCGTTCCGTTCGCGATCTTGGCGGGCGTTCTGGTGGTCGTGGCGATCGCGTTGCGGCTCGCCGGGAAGGCTCGATCCGAGGACGGCGCCGGCCGGCTGTTGCTGCTCAGTGTGCTGTGGATCGTGCTTCCCACTGCAGCTGTCCTGATCTACTCGGTCGTCAGCGAGCCGATCTACTACCCGCGCTACCTGATCTTCACCGCGCCGGCCGCGGCCGTCGTCCTCGCGATCTGCATCGTCGCGATCGCCCGTAGGCCGTGGCAGGTCGTTGGCCTGGTGCTGATCCTCGCCGCCGCGGCATTCCCGAACTACTTCTTCACCCAACGCGGGCCGTACGCCAAGGAGGGCTGGGACTACAGCCAGGTCGCCGACGTCATCAGCGCTCACGCCTCCCCCGGCGATTGCCTGCTGGTCGACAATACGGTGCCCTGGCGGCCCGGCCCGATTCGTGCACTGCTGGCCACCAGGCCCGCGGCCTTCCGGTCACTGATCGACGTGGAGCGCGGCTTCTACGGGCCGAACGTCGGCGCGCTGTGGGACGGTCACGTCGCCGTGTGGCTGACAACGGCCAAGATCAACAAGTGCCCCTCCCTGTGGACGATCACCAATCGCGACAAGGCGCTGCCCGATCATCAAGCCGGACAGTCGTTGCCGCCCGGAACGGCGTTCGGGCGGTCGCCGGTCTACCAATTCCCGAACTACCTGGGCTTCCACCCCGTCGAGCGCTGGCAGTTCCATTATTCGCAGGTGATCAAGTCAACGCGGTGACGGCCTTGCCGATCGCTGAGCTTCAAGGCGCGGGATTGCGGTCGCGGTATGTCGCCCTCAGCGAAGCGACCACGCCGGTCGCGGCCAACACGGTGAACAGCGCATACAGCCAGCGGGCCTCTGCCAGTTCCCCGCCGGTTGTCGTATTGACCACCACCCCGGCCAACCCGGCGCCGAAGGCCGCGGAGATCAATTGCACAGTGTTGATCGCTGCTGCCGCAGCGCCGCTCTCGGCCGGGTCGTCAACCGAGTCCATCGCGCGCGCCGAGAGATGCGGCCAGGCCATCCCGATGCCGGTTCCGGCGACCAACAACGCCAGCGCCCAGACCACGACGAGACCGAACGACGCGTCGTCTCGCTGAGTGATGGCGCCGATCGCAAGACCGGCCGCCATCAGCAGAGGCGCGACCGACACGACGAATCCGATCACCCGACGGCTGTTCAACGAGGCGCTGACGATCTCGCTGACAGTCCAGCCGATTGCCAACGATGCACCCAAAAATCCGGCGGCAACCGGACTAAGGTGCCCCAACCGCTGTCCGAACAACGGCACGTAGGTATCGATCATCACCGCCATCATCAGCACCGCCATGGTCAGGTAGATCCATCGCAGCGGCCCGGAGCCAAACACGCTGGGGGGCAACACCGCTGCGTGGCTGCGCCGATCGACCACCACGAAAGCGCCGACCAGAAACACTCCGATCATGAGCAGGCCGGCGATGACCCACGCGTTGTGTGGCAGTTGCGCGATGCTCACTGCCAACGCGGCTGACCCGATCAACAGCAATGACCAGAGCGGCACCCTGAGCGTGGGGACCGCTGTCGTCCGCCCGGGCGAAGCGTCTCGGCCCGCGGCCAGCACCAACGGAACCAATGCGGCCATCAGCGCCGTCAGGACGGCCATCGCGCCGAATGCCCACCGCCACAAGCCGAACTGCGCGAAGAGCCCACCCAGCGCAGGTCCGACCACCGTGGCGACACCCCACATCGCCGACACCAGTGCGGAGCCCCGCGTCCACAGCGAACGCGGCAGCGTCGAGTTGATCAGCGCATAGCCCAGGCCGGCCAGCGTTCCGCCCGCCACACCCTGCAGGGTGCGTCCCGCGATCAGCACCTCCATGTTCGGTGCCGCCGCGCACACCAGGCTGGCCACCCCGAAGACGGCCAGCGCCAGCAGGAACGAGGAGCGCGCCCCGAATCGGCGCAGTACGGCGTTGACCGTGGTGGCGGCGACCACGGATCCAACCAGATACAGGGTGACCACCCAGGCATACAGCCGGTTGCCGCCGATTTCGGCGATGGCGCTCGGTAGCAGGCTGACAGTCAAAAACTCGTTGGTGGCATACATCGCGACACCGCCCGCCAGCACCGTGGACGTGCCCAGGTGCTGGCCGAGTAGCTCCCGCCAACTCCCGGCCTCTCTTGCTGTCTGTGTCACTTCAGGCCGGCGGCGTCCATTCCGCGCAGTTCCTTTTTGAGGTCGTGGATCTCGTCGCGGAACCGGGCCGCCAGCTCGAACTGCAGGTCGCGCGCGGCGGCCATCATCTGCGCGGTGAGCTCCTTGATCAGGTCCGCCAACTCGGCGCGCGGCATGGTGGAGGTGTCGCGCCCCTCGAATACACCGGAGCTGGCCGCTCGGCCGGGCTCGCCCTGGGCGCGCCGACCACGCGACGCGTTGCGCCCGGAGCCGCCGATCTCCACTGCCTCGGTATCTTCAGCCTCGCGGTAGACCTGGTCGAGGATGTCGGCGATCTTCTTGCGGAGCGGCTGCGGGTCGACACCGTGGGCCTCGTTGTAGGCGATTTGCTTCGCCCGGCGTCGTTCGGTCTCGTCGATGGCCTCGGTCATCGAGTCGGTCATCTTGTCGGCGTACATGTGCACTTCGCCGGAAACATTGCGGGCGGCGCGGCCGATCGTCTGGATCAGGCTGCGCGTCGACCGCAGGAATCCCTCCTTATCGGCATCGAGGATCGATACCAGCGAGACCTCCGGCAGGTCCAGACCCTCGCGCAGCAGATTGATGCCAACCAGCACGTCGTAGTCGCCGAGCCGCAGCTGCCGGAGCAGCTCGACCCGGCGCAGCGTGTCGACCTCGGAGTGCAGGTAACGCACCCGGATGCCCATCT
>JAVROG010000007.1:0-5220 GCA_032162865.1 Mycobacterium sp.
AGCTGGCTTGTCGCACCGAATCAGTCCCGGATAAATCCCTTGTTGGTCATCAAGATGTCCGCCAGAAACCCGTCATGTGGGACCCGCGGCGCTCCCCAGTAGGTGGGATGTCGGCCGCAGTACACATTGCTCACCGTCGGCTCGGCGATCAGATCGTCGATCAACCGCTCATCGCCGGTTATCACATTGACTACCAACGAATGCCACAACGGACCCACTCCGGCTGCGCGCGACCAGGGCGCCACCCACACGCAAGGAAACGGCAACTCGATGTTGAGCTTGTCGACGTCGGGCCCGGCCAATTGGTGCACGGCCGGGCGCAATGCTGCGTACCCGTCCCCCAGCGCGGCCACCACTTGATCAGCGCCCAGCACCGGGATGGTTCCCACGGCTTTGGCCGCCAGGTAGTCCGCCAGAGCGCGTGCCTTCTCAATCGGCTGGGTAGGCAACACCGCCCGCTGGTCATCGGTCGGCAATGCCTCGATCGTCCGCAACCGCTCGGCGATCGCCCGTGCCAACGGGGCCGGATCGCCTTCATACAGCACCGCCGTGGTGTTGACGCAGGCCACTCCCCCGAGATCGGCTATCGAGTCGACAATGAGGTCGAGGTAGTCGCGCCAGTCCCGGTCGGCGGTGATCAAGATCTTCGCGCATCCCGGTCCGTTCACCACCACCGTCGGGTCGTTGGCGTATTTGTCCACGACGTCCTGTCCTCCGTAGACCATGGTGATGTCGGCCGACCGGATGAGCTCGTCGGCCCCGCGGTGATCGGTGGGCAGATACACCGCGTCCGCACAGCGAAAGCCTGACTCCCGCAACGAATTCACCATCCGGTGCGCGGTCAGTGGCTCACGGCGCGACGGGCGGACCGCAACCCGGTAGCCCAAAGCGAGCGCCTGTGGCCACAGGCCGTGCAGACCCGGACCGTTCCCGGCGGCATGCACCGCGAAAACCTCGCCGCGTCGCGTCCACACCGCGCTCCCGTTGCGGGTGCGCTCGTCGCGCCAGTCGAGCACGGCGCCGACCGGGCGGGCCGCACGCACCGCATCGAAAGCGCAGGCCAATGCGTCGGCAACACCACGGGCGGCGGCCCGGGTCACCGCGATCGGTATGCCCGAAATGCAGCTGGCCGCAATGACATAGGTATCGAAGTCCAGACCGTCGATGACCCCAGCGAGGAAGGCGTCGGCCGCCTTGGTCAGCGCCGCTTCCCGCTGCGCGGCGGGAAGGGGTGTCACCTGCCGTTGCGCGCCGATGGTGCGCGAGACGTACAGCGGCGGCACCAGGCTCAGCTCGGCAACGGGCGCACCCGCTGTGTCGGTGATGATTTCGCGATTTCGCGTGCGGTAGGCCCCGCTTGGGCCAAGCGCATCGAGGCACATCAATTGTGTTGCGCTGCCGACTTTGTCGAATGCCATGTCAGTACACGCCTTCGATGACGGCCTCACCGTCGAAGACGGCCACCGGCCGCACCACGCTAACCGAATCCCCGACCTGTCCAACCGGGCCACGCATTCGGATTGCCCGATCGCGTTCCAGGTTGTTCGGGATGAACATTCCCTTGCTGATGTGGTTCATCACCACCTGACCGAGCTGCCCGTATGGCACTTGTGCTCCGGTCTCTGGATCCACCACCCAGAAGACGACGTACGGGGTACGCGGGTCGAACACGAATTGCTCATCCTCGGTCATCCGCGTTGCCGCTTGGGAGAGGATCATCGTGCTGCCGAAGGCCATCGTGATGGTCGTGCGTGGGAAGACATCGCGCAAAACGTCGAGTGTGTCCGCATCGACGTGCGCGCCGCTGAGCAACACGTAGCGGATCTTTCCGTTGACCAGATCGACCACCCGGTCGTTGCGGGCGATGGCCTCAAAGAGCGGCGGTGTGGTGTGTAGATTCGCGACGCTCTGGGTCTGCAGGACGAACACCGCCTGCTCGAGCACATGATCGACGTAGGCGGCCATTTCGGTGCTCGCGTTGCGCGCGGCAAGCTTCTTGACCCAACGCGGGTCGATATCGACCGCGTGACACGCCGAACCCAACCGCTCGGCGACCAACCGCGAGAAGTAACCGACACCGTGCGGTCCGCTCGGCATCAGACACAGGAATCCTTCGCCCGCCCGGAACCCGCCTGCGGTGAAGTCTGCTGTTTGCCATTCGATCACCTGCTGGACCCAATCCGGCAGTTGCGCAGTTCTTTTCGGAGCACCCGTGGTGCCACCGGACTCGAAAATCTGCGGCACCGGCGGCGGTGATCCGTAGCCGCGCGGAATGAGATCCTCGACCGGCACCCGCCGCAGCTCATTGACGAGGTTGGGGAAACGCCGTAGGTCGGTGAAGGTCTCGACGGCGGTCAGCGGGTCGAAGTTCAGCGATTCGGCCGTACGCAGCCAGAAGTTGCTTCCGGTGTCCTCGCCAAAGTGCCAAGCGATCGCGGCCCGCAAGTAGGCGTCGGGATCTTCGACCGGTTTCGACCTCGGTACGTCCAACAGCGAAAAGTTGACCACGGTAACCACTCTGGGCCATCGGGTATATCCTGTCGCACCCCGGACCGGCCGGCCACTCGACGTTCAGCGGTTATTAATCTTTCGCGGGTCGACACCCGAGCGCGCCCAGGCGTCGGCCGCCCAACTGGCGTAGATAGCGCGCACCGGTAGCCGGCTGATCAACGGATTGAGCGCACGCATAATGGCGGCGAAACGCTGGAACCGCTTCTCCTTCTTGGCATCCCACTCCAGATCGCACACCTCGCGCATCTGCGGCGGGCAGGTTCCCACGATGACCAGACGGGCATAGGCATTCACCGGCGCGGACAAAAATTTCCAGATCGGCTGGGGAATCCTGCGCGGGCCCGGGATCCCTTTACGGATGTAGCCGGTGCCGTACAGGACCGTCTTGTGCGGGATGAACCGGTCGAGCATGCCGTCCCAGTAGGCAACGAACTCGTCGTACGTTTGGGGCTGGCCACGGTCACTGACCCCGTAGAGGCTGTACCAGAGCTTGCTCTCGGCGAAGATCTGCGCTTTCTCCGCGTGGGAGAGTCGCCGGATGAACATGTCCGCGTTGTAGATCACCTGATCGACAAACGTGGCGTGCGCCCAGTAGAACAGCTCCGGGTTCAGCGCGTGGTACCGCGACCCGTCGCTGACGGTGCCTTTGATCGGCTTGTGGAAATCCCGCACGGTGCGGCCCCACTTGTGCGGTTCGTCTGAGTAGACGGTTTCCATCAGCGGCGGTGCGGTCCGTTTGGCCCTGCCCAACGTGTCGCTGAAGACCACCGAATGATCCAGTACGCCCTGGGCGAGTTGTTCAATGCAGTTTTCGGTGCCGGCGACACGCTGGAACCCGAAGAGTTGGGTGCGGTAGTCACCGTAGAACTTCCAGATCAGTGAATCCGGGCCGAGTACCGGTGCCGCATCCGCGACCTCGTCCACCAGCACCGGGGTGGCCTCGCGAACGCCGGTGTCGAAAGCCGTCATCACGAACTCCTTCCGGCACTCAGGCGCCGTTTGTGAAGCAGAGGAACAAAATCGTTCTTTTGTTTCACACTAGCATTTGGTCCCCATATCCCGCCGTGACGCTCGTCGCTCCAGGCACAAATGTTTCTCCGCACAGCCTTGACCAGAATCCCGATGAGGAAACAATGGCAACCATGCCAGCCAAGATGGGGCCCGACACCAGCACCGGCACCGCAGAGCCTCCCGACATCACCGACCTCGACCGCACCATCCTGGACACCGCACGGGCGGTCTTCGAGACCTACGGCGTGCGCCGCGCGAACATTGAAGACGTAGCCGCACGCGCCGGCGTCAGTCGCAGCACCATCTACCGGCGCTTCCCCACCAAGGACGAACTCTTCGAAGCCGTCGTACGTCGCGAAGGCGCACTGTTCTTCACCGCCCTGGACCAGGCCACCAGCGGCCGCAACCCCCGGGAGGCCGTGATCGAGGCATTTGCCCTCGGTGTGCGCCTGGTGCAGGATTCGCCGCTGTATTCGCGTCTCGCCGAAAGCGAACCCGAGCTGTTCGGCATGTTTTCCAAGTCGCACGTGTTCCCGATCGGCCAGTTCGCCGACGGCATCGCCCGCACCCTGCGACGCTGCGGCGCCGATATCGACGAAGCCGACTTGGCCAACATCGCCGACATTCTGCTGCGGGTCGCCGTCGGCATCATCGTGTTCCCTACCGACCGCCTCGACACGTCGGATCAGCAGGCGGTCCGCGAGTATGCCGCGCATTACCTTGTCCCGATCATTAGCCTGTAGCCGTGGCGGAGGTGTCCCGAACCATCAGGACTCGCTATGCCACATGCGGTGACGTCGACATCGCGTACCAGGTGTTCGGCGATGGCCCGACCGACCTGCTGGTGCTGCCCGGCCCGTCGATCCCGATTGACACTGTCGACTCCGAGCCGTCGATGTACCGGTTCCAGCGGCGGTTGGCGTCCTTCGCCCGGGTGATCCGCTACGACCAGCGCGGGATCGGTTTATCGTCTCGGGTCTCGTTGGACATGGTCGGGCCGAGGTTCTGGGCCAAGGACGCGATTGCGGTCATGAATGCCGCCGGCTGTGAACGGGCGACGATCCTGGCTCCCGGTTTCACCACGATGACCGCATTGGTGCTCGCCGCCGATTACCCGGAGCGGGTGGCCAGCCTGGTCCTGATCAACGGCGGCGCCCGGATGCTGCGCGCACCCGACTACCCCATCGGCCACGAAGTCGGCGACACCGATCCCTACACCACGGTCGCGATCGAGCCGGATGCCGTCGAGCAGGGCTTCGACATGCTGAGCATCATCGCGCCGACCGTCGCACGCCAGAACGCGTTCCGCGCGTGGTGGGACATGGCGGGCAACCGCGCGGCGTCTCCGAGTATGGCCCGCGCGATCATCCTCGCCGTGCGGAACTCCGATGTGCGCGACACCCTGCCACGCATCAGCGCGCCGACGCTGATCCTGCATCGCGACAACCGCCGATTCAGCCCGGTCGAGCACGGCCGCTATCTCGCCGAACACATCGCGGGGTCACGCCTGGTCGAACTGCCCGGCGAAGACACCCTGTACTGGGTCGGCGATACCGCGCCGATGCTCGACGAGATCGAAGAGTTCGTCACCGGCGTGCGGGGCGGCGGGGACGCCGAGAGGGTGCTCACCACCATCGTGTTCACCGACATCGTCGGCTCGACCGAACGGGCGGCGCTGCTCGGCGACAACCGGTGGCG
>JAVROG010000008.1:0-18436 GCA_032162865.1 Mycobacterium sp.
CTGTGGAATCCCACTTTTACCGCCCGATGCGAGTTGCTCATCGTCAGCCCCTTTCGCTAACCCTAATCACATAACCACCAGTGGTTGTCGGTGATTCCTGTTTTGACCGTGGTCGGTCCGAACGCGCGCCGGTGCCCCGTACCGGCTCGAGCGTGTGCGCGGGCGCTAAAGGCGAAGTCTGGGAAACAGTTACGTTGCAGCCGCTGCCAGGTGGCGGCTTGTCCGGAGAAGCCACGCAGAGCATGACCAAAGGTTGTGCCAACAAGCGAACCGTAACCTTTTCCCGGACCGGAGATGTCGACCTCAACAGCTTGCCCGACCCGGCCGCGCTGCCACCTCGAGTTGTCTCGCCTGCGGCAGCGCTCCATGGTCATTACCACGAAAGGGCAACCCAACCAAATGGTTACAAAGAAAACCGCGACTTCGCTGCCCGAACGGACTGCCTGCGTACCGGTGCCCGGTGCCTGAGTGTGTTCCACACGGCGCCGGTGAGCGTCATGCTGCTCGTCTACAACGACGGGACCTGGAGCTACAACCGCGAGGACGACGACAAGTGCTGGAAGGACGGTGCCATGGCGCACGTGAAATACGTTGTGTCCTTTCCATTGCCGCAACCACCGCAGGATCCGATCACGCTGCTCGCCGGCAGTGGCCGCGAAGAGATTCTGGGATCATCGTGCCCCAACACCGACGTCGACGTGCAATTCACCCGGACCGGCGACTAGCCCCGCGCCCGGATATGTGGCGGATCCAGAACAGCATCGTGCCGACCGCAAGCACGCTGGTGCCCACGATGATCGACATCGCCGGCAGGGCGAACGCCAGGCCGGTACAGCCCAGCACGCCGAACACCGGAATGACCTTGGGCGGCGGGCCTTCTCCGGGCCGCAACGTGAACGCACACGCGTTGGCAATCGCGTAATAGACCAACACGGCAAACGATGAGAAGCCGATCGCGCCGCGTAGGTCAAGCGTCGCCGCGAGCACCGTAGCCACCGCTCCGACCGCAACCTCCGCGCGGTGCGGCACCCCGAACCGCGGATGCACCGCGTCAAGGTAACCCGGAAGATGCCGATCGCGCGCCATCGCCAATGTCGTGCGGGACACCCCTAACAGCAACGACAGCAACGAGCCGAGCGCGGCCAGCACCGCCCCAACCGCGATGAGGGGGGCCAGCCAGGGGGTGCCGGCCACTCGTACTGCTTCGACCAACGGTGTCGCCGTCGCGGCCAGGCGGTGTGGCCCCAACGCCATGAGCACCGCTACTGCGACCCCGGCATAGACGGCCAGCGTGATCGCCAACGCGGTCGTTATCGCTCGCGGAATGGTGCGATCCGGGTCGCGGACCTCTTCACCCAAGGTGGCGATGCGGGCATAGCCGGCGAACGCGAAGAACAGCAACCCCGCCGACTGCAACACCCCACCTGGTGACACTCCGCCAGACACGGACAGATTCGCGACATTCGTTGCGTCCGAACCGATCACCGATGCCAGCATTGCCGCGAGCACCAACAACACCGTGGCGACGATGATTCGCGTCAGCCAGGTCGACTTCGTTACACCGAGGTAGTTGACCCCGGTCAAGGCCATCACCGCGCATACCGCAACGAGGTGCGGGTGGGCCGGCCACGCATACCACCCGACGGTTAGCGCCATCGCTGCGCAGGACGCCGTCTTACCAACGACAAACCCCCAGCCGGCAAGAAACCCCCAGTACTCGCCTAACCGCTGCCGGCCATAAATATATGTGCCACCCGAAGCCGGATACCGGGCCGCCAACCGCGCCGACGATGTTGCGTTGCAGTAGGCCAACACCCCCGCAATACCTAATCCGATCAACAACCCGGCCCCGGCTGCGCGCGCGGCAGGGGTTAGCGCCGCAAAGATTCCCGCACCGATCATCGAACCGAGGCCGATCACCACCGCGTCGCCGACACCCAGAGTGCGCCGCAGCGCGTCTGGGCCATCAGGCCGAGCAGTATCACCCGTCGTCACGTCACCACGCTACTGTGCAGGCAGCCTGGATCAAGCAGCATGTACGCCTACGGGCTCAGCCCCTGGCGGCAAGCAACTCCTCGAACGCGTGGCCCATGCACTCGGCATATCTGGCCGGGTCAGGAAGGGCGTCGCGATCGGCGGTCGCGCTGATCGACAAGGTTCCGTCGTAGCTCGCAACGACGTGGCAGAGGTTCAGGCCACCCACCAACGGTCCAAGGCCTGCCGCGCGAATGAGGCGCGCACCGCGGAAGTAGATCGTCATCGGTGGCCCTGGCACGTTGGTGACCGTCGTGTTCGCGACTGTCGGGCCGGAAAAGGGAAGTACGCTGGCGGCCCTCGCGGTCACCCCCAGCAATACGGTGGGCACCGTAGCCACCAGCTCCAGCACCTGGGTTCTGGTCGATTGCACTGTCTCCGAACGACTTTCAGCTGTCGACTCGGCGATTGCGGCGAGCCGTTCGAGCGGATCGGCGATATCCGTTCGCAGTGTCTGCAACCGGCCGGCGAGCATATTTCCGTTGCTGCTGGTATCGCCGCTGTCGCGCATGGAAATCGGGCACGCCGCAACCAGTGACTCCTCGGGTAGCTCGCCGTGCCCGTCCAGATACTCACGCATCGCGCCGCCGACATAGGCGAGCGCGACGTCGTTGATGGTCGAACCGGGCACGCACGCTTTGATCTTCTTGAAATCGGCGAGATCGTGGAATCGGGCCTCGAACACCCGATGCGGTGACACCGTTTCGTTGAATCGGGTCTTGGGGGCAAGGGACGGCATGCCGTCGGCGACGCTGTTCACCAGGCCGCCGACGAGTTTGCCCGGGAGGCCAAACAAACCGCGGAGCAGCCTCGGCGCACTCGACACGACGACCTTGCCGGCCCGCATAGGGTGCAGGGCCGCGTTGACGGTCGTGCGGGAGAGCAAATCCGAGGTCGACGGAAGGGCGGCTGGGTGCCACGGTTGGTCCGGACCAGGGGGGCGTGGGGCATCAGCGGCCAGGTCGTGCAGCGCCGCGATCATCTGAACGCTTGCCATGCCGTCGACCGCGCAGTGATGCAACTTCAATGCCATCGCGAACGAGCCCTTGGGTACGCCTGGCACCGCATTGAGTCCCTCGATGACCGTGATCTCCCAGGGCGGACGGCGCAGGTCGACCTGCCGGGCGTGCAGTCGTGCGACCTGAATGCACAGCTGCCGCCAGTCGCCGGGCTGGGGGAGTCCAATATGGCGGACGTGATACTCGAGGTCGAAGTTCGGGTCGTCCACCCAGTACGGCATGTGTAGACCACCCGGCAGGTCGGTCAGCCGCCGCCGAAAAACTTCGGCGAGGTGCATCCGGGCGTCGAGTTCCTCGAGGATCCCCTTGAACGTGACCTTGCCGCCCGGCGCGGTGGACGGGTCATAAATCAGCAGCATATGAATCTGCAGCGGCGTCGTCGGGCTCTCGGCGCGCAACATCATGTCGTCGCTCCAACTCAGCTGCTGCACCAACGGCCTCCTTAAGGACAAGTCTCTGAAAAGACTAGGCCGGAGACGCCACTGCGCGATATGGCTTTTGTTCATCGGGGCCGGTTCGGTTCACAGCGTCCCGACTCCCGTTCGCAACGATGCTGCTTCAGCGTTGACGCCGGCGTAACACGTCTGCCATCGAAGTCTCCTACCGTGGGGCGGTCTGGCATCCGTGGAGCAACCCGGACCCCCCTCATCAAATTAGCGATAAGGAACTCAATTGAGCGGAAATGCAGTCCGCCTGCAGGCGATCAACAACGTCGAGGCATACGTCCCACCGGCCGTCAGTTTCGATCCTGGTGAAACCCCCGGTGAGATCTTTGGCTCGAACGTCTTCACCAAGGTCGAGATGCAGGCACGGCTACCCAAGTCGGTCTACAAGTCCATCGTGGCAACGATCGATAAAGGCATCAAGCTCGACCCTGCGGTCGCCGACGCGGTGGCCGTGGCAATGAAGGACTGGGCGCTGGAGAAGGGTGCCACCCACTACGCTCACGTGTTCTACCCGATGACCGGCTTCACCGCGGAGAAGCACGACAGCTTCCTCGAGCCTGTCTCCGACGGGCAGACCCTGGCCGAGTTCGCCGGCAAAACCCTGATCCAGGGCGAGCCCGACGCCTCCAGCTTCCCCTCGGGTGGGCTGCGGAGCACCTTCGAAGCACGCGGCTACACCGGGTGGGACGTCACCAGCCCTGCCTACATCCTGGAAAATCCGAACGGCAACACCTTGTGCATCCCGACGGTGTTCGTCTCGATGACCGGTGAGGCGCTGGACTACAAGACGCCGCTGCTGCGCAGCCAGCAGGCGATGGGCGTGCACGCCGAGCGCATCCTGAACCTGTTCGGTCACCAGAACCTCAACAAGGTCTCCGCGTTCTGCGGCCCCGAGCAGGAGTACTTCCTGATCGATCGGCACTTTTTCCTGGCACGACCCGACCTCGTCAACGCCGGTCGCACTCTGTTCGGCGCCAAGCCGCCCAAAGGCCAGGAGTTCGACGACCACTACTTCGGTGCGGTCCCCGAACGGGTGCTCGGCTTCATGATGGACACCGAGCGGGAGCTGTTCAAGCTCGGTATTCCGGCCAAGACCCGGCACAACGAGGTGGCCCCCGGCCAGTTCGAGATTGCGCCGATGTTCGAGCGAGCCAACATCGCCTCCGACCACCAGCAGCTGCTGATGACGATCTTCAAGACGATCGCGAAAAAGCACGGCATGGAGTGCCTGTTCCACGAGAAGCCATTCGCCGGCGTCAACGGATCCGGCAAGCACGTCAACTTCTCGTTGGGCAATTCCGAGCTGGGCTCGTTGCTGGTCCCCGGCGACACCCCGCACGAGAACGCCCAGTTCCTGGTGTTCTGCGCCGCGGTGATCCGCGCCGTGAACAAGTTCTCCGGGCTGCTTCGGGTATCGGTGGCTTCGGCAACCAACGACCACCGCCTGGGTGCCAATGAGGCCCCGCCGGCCATCATCTCGATCTTCCTCGGTGACCAGCTCGCCGATGTGTTCGAGCAGATCGCCAAGGGTGCGGCGACATCGTCGAAGGGTAAGGGCACCATGATCATCGGTGTCGACACGCTGCCCCCGCTGCCGACGGATCCGGGCGACCGCAACCGCACCAGCCCGTTCGCGTTCACCGGCAACCGGTTCGAGTTCCGGGCGCCCGGCTCCGGGCAGACGGTCGCGGTGCCGTTGATCGTTCTCAACACGATCATGGCGGACTCGCTGGACTACATGGCCACCATCTTGGAGAAGGCCGTCGCTGACGGTGAGGACTTCGACAAGGCCCTGCAGCAACTGCTTACCGACGTCATCACCGAGCACGGCGCGGTCGTGTACAACGGCGACGGGTATTCGGAGAAATGGCAGGTCGAGGCGGCGCAGCGCGGCTTGCTGAACCTTAAGACGACGCTGGACGCCATCCCGGAGCTGGTCAAGCCGGAAGCGGTCGAACTCTTCGAGAAGTACGGGGTGTTCAACGAGCGTGAGCTGCACAGCCGCTACGAGGTCCGATTGGAGCAGTACGCGCTGACGGTTGCGGTCGAAGCAAAGCTGTCGTTGGAAATCGGGACGACAGTGATCCTGCCGGCCGCGCTGCGTTACCAGACTGAGCTCGCGCAAAACGTCGCGACTCTGAAGGCCGCCGGTGTGGAGCCGACTTTAACCGCGCTCGAGGCGGTTTCGGCCCCGCTCGGCGATCTCAGCGAGGCGTTGGGGACGCTGAAGGCGGCACTGTCGGATCACTCCGCGGAGACGGCACTGGCTGAGGCGCAGCATGCCCAGGAGGCGCTGCTGCCGGCGATGGAAGCGGTGCGAACTGCCGCCGATGCGCTGGAAAGCGTTGTGGCCGACGATCTTTGGCCGCTGCCGACCTACCAGGAAATGCTGTACATCCTCTGAGGAACCGTCGTCGGGCGTGGGGGCCGGCCGCAATAGCGGACCTGGTGATTCCCGGTCCTCACGCCCGCCGACTCCCGGTCAGTTACCCGTCGGCTCACCGCCCGCAGATCGGCCGGGACGGCGGGCGCCTGAGCGATCAGGTCGGCCGATGCGGCAAGCGTGGACAACCCAAGTGCTAGCGGATCGCACCGAATCCGCGGTCGGAGCCTATTAGCTTGCGGGGCGTTATTGCACATGCGTCCTACCTGCCAAAGCGGGTGGCCGCGACTCTCGCAACTCAGCACCCCTGATGGCCGTCGCAACCATTAGCCTTATGCCTGGCACGCCACCGCGTACTCCTGTCCCATGCAGGCAATCGTCGGGGCCTTTAGGCGCTTCGGAGTGGTTAGCTGCGCGGAAGGCGGGTGAAGGAGTCGGCGATGAGTGACACGCGGGAGGGTTCGCAGTTCGGGCCGTATTTGTTGCGGCGGCTGGTGGGTCGCGGTGGCATGGGCGACGTCTACGAGGCCGAGGACACCGTCCGGGACCGGATCGTCGCGCTGAAGTTGATGTCGGAAACGCTGTCCATGGATCCGGTCTTCCGTCAGCGCATGCAGCGGGAGGCCCGTACCGCCGGGCGGCTGCAGGAACCGCACGTGGTACCGATTCACGACTATGGCGAGATCGACGGGCAGCTGTATGTGGACATGCGCCTGATCGATGGCAAAGACCTGGCGGCGATGCTGAAGCGTTACGGACCGCTCACCCCGCCCCGGGCGGTGGCAGTGATACGCCAGATCGGTTCGGCACTCGACGCGGCGCACGCCGCCGGGGTGACTCATCGAGACGTCAAACCCGAGAACATTCTGGTCAGTGGCGACGACTTCGCCTACCTGGTCGATTTCGGCATTGCCAGCGCCACCGCCGACGAGAAGCTGACGCAACTCGGCAGCACCGTGGGCACGTTGTATTACATGGCGCCGGAGCGATTCAGCGAAGCCGAGGTGACCTATCGCGCCGACATCTACGCGCTGGCCTGCGTGCTGTACGAATGCCTGGTTGGGACAACGCCGTACCGCGGTGACCAACTCAGCGTCATGGGCTCACACATCAGCCAGCCGGTCCCGCGGCCCAGCGTCTCGCGGCCGGGCATTCCGGCTGCCTTCGACCAGGTGATCGCGCGCGGCATGGCAAAGGATCCCGCCGACCGGTACCCCACCTGCAGTGATTTGTCAGCGGCCGCCTACGCGGCGCTGGCCACACCCGACAAGGATCGCGCCACCGACATCCTGGAGCGCAGTCAGGTTGCGCAGGTACCGCCTTCATTCGCCGGTCAGTCGCCGAGCGGTTACGCCCCCACGCCGCCCCCCGCCTCCCACCCGGCCGCACAGTGGCCAGGCCCGGGTACACCGCCGAGCGGACCGCTGCCGTCGCAATGGCCGGGCACTCAGGGCTGGGGCGCGGCGCCCGGGGGCACCGCCGGACCGCCGCCATGGGGTCAAGCGCCGTCTCACCCCACCCGGCTGCTGCGTAAACCCTGGTTCTGGGCAGGTCTGGCGGTCGCCGTCATTGTGGCGGTCGCGGGCGGACTGATCATCGGCTTCTCGCATCCGCGGCGGTCATCGCAACCGCCAGCAGCCCCGCCGAAGTCCTCCACGCCGGCGCCCGCCGCAGACGCGGTTACGCTCAACGTGCTCAATGATGGTGTCTTCGTCGGCAGCTCGGCCGCCGTTGCCACGATCGACATTTTCAACGAGCCCGTGTGCCCGCCGTGTGGTGCCTTCATCAGGTCCTACGGCGGGGATATCGACACCGCGGTGGCCAACGAGAAGCTGTCCGTGCGTTATCACCTGCTGAATTTCCTCGACGAACAGTCGGCGACGAAGAACTACTCGACTCGTGCGGTGGCGGCGTCGTACTGCGTTGCGGCGCAAAATGACCCGAAGGTTTACACCAACTTCTATTCCGCCCTGTTCGGCAGCGAATTCCAGCCTCAGGAAAACGCCCCGTCGGATCGCACCGATGCCGAACTGGCCCGTCTCGCGCAAACTGCCGGTGCCAATGCCACCGTGACCAACTGCATCAAGTCAGAAGCCGACCTCGGTACCGCCCAAGCCAAGGCGGTAGCCGCCGGCACGACATTGGCCGGCTTCAACTCCCAGGGGACACCATTCGTGTGGGACGGCAATGGGGCCGTCAACCTGCAGAACCCGGACTGGCTGACGAAGCTGATCGGCTGACGTTGCACCCGCGGTCGTACAGTGAGGACGCCCCATCCGCGTCACGACTGTGAGGACTGATGACCGAACGCATCGAGATCGATCGCACTATCGCGGCTCCGGCGGCTGATATCTTCGCGGTGCTCACCGACCCGCAGGGCCACGTGGCGATCGACTCGACGGGAATGCTGCAGGATGCCGAGGGCGATCCGGTAAAGGCCGTTGGCGATAGTTTTGTGGTCCACATGGATCGCGAGGCATTGAACGACTTTCCGCAACTGGGCAAGTACGACGTCACGGTCGAAATCAGCGAGTTCGACCAGGACCGGCTGATCGCGTGGACCATCCTCGGCCAGATCCGTCCACAGATCAATCACGTCTACGGCTATCGGTTGCAGCCGGCCGACCCCGACGCCCCAGCCGCGTCCACCGTGGTCACCTCGTTCTACGACTGGTCGAACATCGACCCGAAGTGGCGCGAGGCGGGGATTTTCCCGGTCATCTCCGAAGGTGCGTTGCGGGCGACGCTTGGCATTCTCGACCGCACCGTGCGCCGCGGTTATCCGCGGGGATAACCACGCTTCGCCCAGGCTCGCCGGGCCCGGTTGCGGGGTGGTGTCGGAGGCGTTCGGTAGGGTCCTGCGGGTGACTCCGACAGCCATCCTGAATTCCGTAAATGCCCGTCTCGCTGAGGAACTGGCGATAGCAGAGGCCCAAGTGGTCGCCGCTGTCAAGCTGCTCGACGACGGCGCCACCGTCCCGTTCATCGCGCGCTACCGCAAAGAGGCGACCGGAAGCCTCGACGATGGGCAGCTACGGACCCTCGAGGAGCGGTTGCGGTACTTGCGGGAACTCGACGAACGCCGAGCCGCGGTGCTGGCGTCGATCGAAGAGCAGGGCAACCTGACCGACGCACTGAAGGCTGCCCTCTACGCCGCCGAAACGAAGGCGCGAGTCGAAGACATCTACCTGCCGTACAAGCCCAAGCGGCGGACCAAGGCGCAGATTGCCCGTGAAGCGGGGCTCGAGCCGTTGGCGGATCGGCTGATTGCTGACCCGGCCCTGGTACCCGAAGGCGCTGCGGCGGCGTTTGTCGGCAGTGATTTCCCTGACGTCGCTGATGCCGCGGCCGCATTGGAGGGGGCACGCCACATCCTGATCGAGCGCGCGGCAGAGGATGCGGAGTTGGTCGGCGCTATCCGCGAGACGTTTTGGGGACGGGCTACCCTGACGACCGCGCCGTGGTCGGCCGAAGCCGCGAAAAACCCAGCGGCGCAGAAGTTTCGCGACTACTTCGATTTTGCCGACACGGTACAGAGCATGCCCTCGCACCGGGTGCTCGCCGTGCTGCGCGGAGAGAAGGAGAAGGTCCTGGCCTTCAACTTCGACGGCGGAGGCGACGACGTGTATGAAGCCATGGTCGCGCGGACCCTCGGCGTCGACCTATCACGGCAGGCGCCCACGCACCCATCCCAGCCCTGGCTGTCCACCACGGTCAGCTTTGCCTGGCGCACCAGGCTGATGTTCTCGGCGACGGTCGATGCCCGGATGCGGCTGCGCCAACGGGCGGAAGAAGACGCCGTGGCGGTGTTCGCCAAGAACCTCAAGGATCTGCTGCTGGCCGCGCCCGCCGGCGCGCGTACGACACTGGGGCTGGATCCCGGTTTCCGGACCGGTGTGAAGGTCGCTGTGGTCGACGGCACCGGCAAGGTGCTGGACACGTGCGCCGTCTACCCGCATCAGCCGCAACGACAGTGGAATGCCGCCAAGGCGACCCTCGGCGCGTTGGTCGCCCGGCACGGCGTCGAGTTGATCGCGGTTGGGAACGGTACCGCTTCGCGTGAAACCGATGCTCTGGCAAGCGAACTGATCGCCGACATCAAGGCCGCCAGCGGCGGGGCGGTCGTGCAGACCCCCGCAAAAGCAATGGTGAGTGAAGCCGGCGCATCGGTCTATTCCGCTTCGGCGTACGCGGCGCATGAGCTGCCCGACCTCGATGTGACACTGCGCGGTGCAGTGTCGATTGCCCGACGCCTGCAGGATCCACTCGCCGAATTGGTGAAGATCGAGCCCAAGTCGATTGGGGTGGGGCAGTACCAACATGACGTGACGCCGGGGGTTCTCGCGCGAAGTTTGGATGCGGTAGTCGAGGACGCCGTGAATGCCGTTGGGGTCGACTTGAATACAGCGTCGGTCCCATTGTTGGCGCGGGTATCCGGCATCTCAGAATCCTTGGCCGAGGCCATCGTCGCTTATCGTGACAGCACCGGCCCCTTCGCCAACCGCCGCGCGTTGCTAGGCGTGCCGCGCCTGGGCCCCAAGGCATTTGAACAGTGCGCCGGCTTCCTTCGAATTCGCGACGGCGAAGATCCGCTCGACGCATCGGGTGTCCACCCCGAGGCCTACCCGGTGGTCCGGCGCATCCTGGATCGCTCGGGCGTCACGCTGGCCGAGATCATCGGTAACGAACGGGCGTTGCGGACACTTCGGCCCGCCGACTTCGCCGACGACACGTTCGGCATCCCGACCGTGACCGACATCCTGGCCGAAATGCAGAAGCCGGGTCGCGACCCCCGGCCTGCGTTCACCTCCGCAACCTTCGCGGCCGGCATCGAGAAGATCGCCGACCTCAAGGCCGGGATGGTCCTGGAGGGCGTGGTGACCAACGTGGCTGCGTTCGGCGCCTTTGTGGATGTCGGCGTTCATCAGGACGGCCTGGTGCATGTCTCCGCGATGGCCGAGCGCTACGTTTCCGACCCGCACCAGATTGTGCGGTCCGGCCAGGTGGTACGGGTGAAAGTCGTCGACGTCGACGTCGAACGCCAGCGGATCGGCTTGAGCCTGCGCCTCAACGATCAACCGCAACGCGACAAGCGCCCGGATCTCGAGCCGGCCACGCGAGCGGGCCGTGCAGGCCGAGAACATGGTCAGCAAAAGAATGTGCGGCGAACGAAGGACACGGGCGGCCGAGAATCTAATCCGGTGGGGAATTCGATGGCCCAGGCGCTGCGGGATGCCGGCTTCGGAAGCTAAACGCGAGCTCATCGCAGCAGGTCAGCAGACCGGATGCGATCGCTCGCGTAGTACTACTCATCCGCCGCTGCCCACGGGTGGGCATGCTGGTCGAATGCCTCTCGCTACCTCCGTGCCCAGCCACGCGCCCAGTCCGTCTGCGGTGTCCCCTGATGTCGAGCGCGGCCGCGACCGCGCCGTCGACGTCGCGCGACTGACCGCGTTGGTCGTGGTGATGTTCGGGCACTGCGCCCTACTGCTCGCGACCATCGACTCCGGCGGTGTGCGAATCGGCAATCTGCTGGGCGCCATTCCCGCAATCGCACCGCTGACCTGGCTCGTCCAGGTTATGCCGCTGTTCTTCCTCGCGGGCGGTGCCGCCGGTGCCTACGGTTGGCACCCGAATGCCTCATGGGGTTCGTGGCTGTTCACTCGCGCGCAGCGACTGTGCCGGCCGGTGTTCTGGTACCTCGCGGCGTGGACGGCCGCCCTCCTCGTGGTGCGCGCCACCGTTGGGGAGGAGTCCGCGGCTGGACTAGGTCGAGAGTGTGTGGCACTCCTGTGGTTTCTCGGCGTCTACCTGGTGGTGCTTGCCTTCGTGCCGATGCTGACCCGGCTGCGGACCGGTCGCGCTGTCGCATTGACGGTCATCGGCCTGCTCGGGGCTGCCATCGCGGTCGACGGAATCCGGTTCGCCGCTGGCACGCCCGAATCCGGTGTCGCCAACTTCTTGATCGTGTGGCTGATTCCGGTGGTGATCGGAGTCGCTTACGCGCGCCGCCTGATCGGTGTGCGCGCCGCCCTGGTTGCAGCCGTAGCGGCGTTCGCCGCGCAGGTCGTGCTCGCTGTCGTAGGCAGTTTCGCGGGCACCTATGAGGTTTCCCTGGTGGTGACCGGCGCCGAGCGGATGTCCAATGTGTCCCCGCCGACGTTGTTGCTTGCGCTGCATTGCACCTGGATGTCGTGCCTGTTCGTGGCCGCCGCGGGCCCGATCCGGCGCTGGGCGGCGCGCCCGCGGGTGTGGCGTGCCGTCGCAGTGGGCAACGGGGGAGCGATGACGCTCTACCTATGGCACATCCCGGCGATCGCCGTTGCCGCCGTCGGGCTCCACGCCGTGGGTGGCCTGGACGCCTACGATGTGCACGCACCGGGATTCTGGGATCTGCTCGCATTGCGGGCTGTGGTGTTCGCGGCAGTCATGGCCGTGACGTTCCGCGTGTTCTCACCGCTCGAGCATCGGCGGCTGCCCTGGTGGGACGCACCGGTCCGCTCCGCCGGAACTCGGTCCGCGGTTGCCGGTGTGCTGATCTGCGTTGCAGGCGTTGCGCTGGTGCTGCTCGCCAAGAACGGCCTGACCGGTTTCGACGGATGGACGTCGCTCGGCTGCTTCCTGGCAGCGGCGGTAGCCGCTCGGGTGAGCGCCACACCACCTACCCCGGCTTGAACTAGTCGCGCGCCATCTGCGAATTCGGAGCAGCCCAATCGGTCGACACCTTGCGGTGCTGGATCAGCCAGGTGTCGCCGTCGGGCACCAGGACGTCGCGATACCGGCCGAAGTGGTCGAGCCCGATGTGCGTCACGACGGTGAAGTACGTCGAGACCTGCGCCTGCTCGGGGGTCAGGTCGGTGAACAGCACATTGGCGACGTTATGTCGGACGACAGGCTTGACGTCAGTGCTTGTCGCGACCTGGCCACTGACACCGCGGAGGAACCCGGCAATCGCGGATCGCCCGCGCAGCGACTGCAGGCCGCGGATCTCGAGAACGCCATCAGCGCAGAACGTCTCGGCAAGGTCGTCGAGGCGCCCGGCGTCACCCGACCAGTTGTACCGCGCGAGCGTGTCTCGAATATGTTCGCGCGCAACGAGTTCCCATATTTGTATCTCGCGCACAGTCAATCCTCCTCACCCGAAGGGGCGGTTTTCGCGCACCCCGCGGTACATGCCCCAGCGCACGATCCCGGGCATGACCACGTGATCGACCGCCCATAACGGAATCCGGAATGCCTGCCCGGTGGGGAGGAACACCTCCAGCCCGCTGGGCTGAATCCCCACCAGCGAGCCCCAGCGGCGCGTCGGTGCTCGAAACGCGCGCAGTGGGCGACCGGTGAACATGGCGCGAATATTGCGGGCCACCAGCGCATCACCACGATTACGCGCGGAACTGCGAAGCGGGTCGGTTGCTGCGACATCCCCGATCGCAAACACGTCCCGGTGGCCCGGCACCCACAACTCTGGCGTCACGCGAACGAACCCGCGCTCGTCGACCAACTCCGTCGGTAGCCAATTGGTGTTGGGTCGCACCCGCCCTATTGCCCACAGCACAGCATCGGCGACGGCCGGGGTTTGTCCGGTGCTCCAGCGAACCGGTGCACTGGTGATCTCATCGCCGGCAAAGCCGTCGGCGATCAGGGCTCGATGACCCGAGTGCAGGCCCACCCCGAGTTCGACCAACCGGCTGTGCACGCGCTGCCAAATCCGAGGGTGATATTCACCCAACGGGCGTTCGCCGGGGAAGTACAGGTCGATCCGCTTGTCTGGCCATACCGTGGCCAAGTTGACGGCGCTGCTCACCGCGGCTGCCCCGCCACCCACGACGATCACCGACCTGGCGACGCCCAGTTGCTCGTGCGCCGAGTAGAGGTGGGCGCCGACCTCGGTGGCTGACTGCAGCGTGGGTTGACGCCAGAAACCGTTGCTGACACCGGTAGAGATGACGAGGGCGTCGTAGCCCTCCGAGACTGTGCTGCCATCCTCGCCGCGCCCAAGAACTGTTCTGTCCGCCAGGTTCACGCCGGTCAGCTCCGCCTGAACGGTCCGTACCCCATCCAATTTCCGGAACCTATCGAACGGAATCCAGTAGTCCCGGGCCCAGTCGTTCGGGCGCGCGAGTCGGACGCCGAGTTCTTGGCCGCTCACCAGCCCGGGTTTGACCGAGATTCCGACGACGTCGGCGTGGGGGGCCAGGCGGATCGCCGTCAGCAGCCCGACGTCTCCCAGTCCGGCGACGACAACGCGTTTGCGGCTCACGCCGGGACTCTGCGCGGCGGTCTGGGCACAAAGCGTGGCACTCGGTCGACGACATCGGAGTACTCGGGACGCCGTTGCAGGCTGCGCGTCTCCATCATGGGGATGCTGGCGCCCAGGAACATGCCTAGCATCGCCAGCGCTCCGAGGAACAACCACCACGCGTCGGATGGCGATGCCGCGACCCCGAATAAGGCTAGGGAGAACCAGAAGCTGAACTCACCGAAGTAATTTGGATGCCGCGACCAGCTCCACAGTCCACGGTCCATCGCCGCACCGGGGCTCCGGTCCCGCACGAACCGGTGCATCTGTACGTCGGCGACCAGTTCGAGGGTCACCGCCGCCAGCCCCACCACAAAGGCGAGGATCGTGAGCCATCTGATGTCGGCGCCGACGTGGGTCACACAGACATAGACCGGCAGCGTCGCGGCGAATACCTGCGTGGTGGGAATGAGATGGATCGCAACCAGATCGACGACGAATGCCCACCGCCCCGCGCGTTCCCGAAACATGGGGTAGCGCCAGTCTTCGTGGTGCAGCCCGGGGAATCCGTAGACCCAGTTGGCGGTGAGACGTATCCCCCACAACGTGACCAATACGCAGACCAGCCAGCAACGCAATTGGTCTACGCCAGGTGCCGCCTGACTCCACCAGTAGAGGGTCAGTAGCGGCGGAATGACGCTCCAGTAAGCGTCGTAGAAACTCGAGTTGCGATAGCTGCGGCTGAATGCGAACACCACCAGGGTGGCCAGGATGTCCGCGATGAAGGTGTCCAGCCACAGCCGTCCGGTGGCGGGACCCCATGCCAGCCAGGCAGCCGCCACGCCGATCGCGATGATGTACGCGACGGTGACGAGCGTCAGGGATCGCGCCTTGCTGATCGTTGTCGTCATGATGCCCGGTTCACTTGTGCGACGGCACTTTTCGGCGAACTTTTTCGGCGGACGATGCCATCCGGGTCTCCTTGCCACAATGCCCGGTCGTCCCAGAGCCTCGGCCGCGGTCGGCAAAACTGTAACACGTTCTACCGGCCCGCCGAGCCGAGGATCAGGGTACCGGCGACTCGTGGGTGACGGCCTGGTAGCCGCGGGCGCCGACCCGGTCGACCGCGGCCTTGACCACGCCGAAGATCAGCCTTGTAAACCCGCGCCGATCAGGGCGGCGCGGGTTGAGTTGCTGAGATCCTTGGGGTCCGGCGGTGCCTGCTCCTCATCGCTGAGCCGCTTCCAGACTTCGCTGAAGACCGCTCCGGCGAGCAACCCGCCCGTCACGCTGGTGGCAATCGACAGCGGCATGTAGAGGGCTTTGGACTTTGCGCTTATGACGATCCTTCGTTTCCGGGCTCTAGTTCGAGGCCACTAGTTTGAGAGTTTCAAAATTCTCATATCCGTCATCGCATGGGCACCGGTGCGGGACGGCCCTCGGTGATCAACCGCTCGCCGAGGTCGTAGTCGTCGTCGGAGTTGTAGGTGAGGACGCCAACCGTCGCATCGCCCGACTCGTACCAGACCGTGAAACCGTCGGGGTGATCGATCAGTCGACTACGGTCGTAGCCGTCTCCCCAGGCGTGGTATTTCACGGTCGCCTCACCGATCGAGGTCCAAAACCCCGGTACGCCATCCCATTTCGCCTGCTGGCCAGCCGCAACCGCCCCGGCTACGGTGCCCTGGTCTGTTGCGTCCTGCCAGTGTTCGACGGCCAGGTGACGTCCAGCCACCACGTTGCGCGCCAGCGCGACGTCGCCGGCTGCGTAGATCCCTCGCTCCGAGGTGCTCATGTCGGCGCCGACCACGACACGGGAGTCACGGACTTCCAGCCCGGCATCGGCGGCAATGTCGCTCTGCGGTGCGACGCCGGTGGCGGCAACCACAAGATCGCAGTCGATGGTGACGCCGTTGTCCAGTACCACACCCGCCTCGGTAATTTCCTTCACGCCCACCCCGCCGACGTGGCGCGCGCCCGTCTCGGTCAACAGATCCCGCAGCCGCGCGGCGGCTTCGTTGCCGAGTCGCTGATCTTGCGGAAGCGGTTCCGGGGCAACCAGAGTCACCGGCACGTTGCGCAAAGCCAACGATGCGGCGGCTTCACATCCGATAAAGCCCGAGCCGATCACGACCGCGGAGCGAGCAGTCTCAGCAGCGCCGCGCAGTGCGTTCGCGTCGGCAAGTGACCGCAACAGCAGGGCGCGTTCTGCACCGGGCACCGGGGGAGCGACCGGCATCGCACCGCATGCCAGGATCAGGGTCTCAAATCGATGGCGCTGACCGCCGCTGTGGACAATCCGTTCGGCGAGATCGAGTCGGTCGATCGTCACACCGAGGGTCAGCTCGATATGGCGGTCATCGAACCATCCCGCAGAATGCAGCGTGACCTCCTCGGTCTGGCCGCGCAAGTACTCCTTGCTCAAGGGTGGTCGTGCGTAGGGAATGTCGCCGTCGGAGCTGAGAATCCGTACTGGCGCAGCAGAATTGTGGTCCCGAAAGGATGCGGCCGCCGCGACTCCGGCCGGTCCGCTGCCTACGATGATCAGTCCTGGTTCGGTCACCACCAAGTGATACCCGCACTGGCTGTGCTCAACCCGGCCAAGTCCGCATCGTGAGTCAAACCATTCCGGCGACCGTCGCCCTACCCGGCGATCAAGCTGGTGGACTGGCCGGTGGTAATTTTGGCCATTGTCACAGCCAACGGTGCGCGAGCAAGGCGCTCAGCGGCATCGTCACCTCGCAGTCGCCGCCGCGGATGGGGTGTCAGCGGTCGCGGGTCCCGGTAGCTTCCATGTGGACATCCGCCCGCCCGTTGTTGAGCTAGCTTGTTCGGCGAGCTGGTTCGGGTAGTCCGGCCAGCGGCACCTACTCGGTGGGTTGGGCCTCCTGCAGCAGCGTCACCGCGCGGGCGTCGACCGTGATCTTGCCCTGTGGCGGGAGCGGGTCGTTTTGTTCGACTTGACCGGTACCGGTTGCGGTGTCCAGCACAGCCACCCAACCCGACCCGAACTCATCAGGCGGAAGAACGAATTCGATCGGTTCGTGATGGGCGTTGAAGCACAACACGAAGGAATCGCCGGTGATGCGTTGGCCACGCGAATCGGTACCGGGAATTCCCAGGCCGTTCAGATACACGGCAACAGACTTGCCGAATCCGGAGTCCCAGTCTTCGTCGTTCATCTCCGACCCGTCCGGCCTGAACCACGAAATATCCGGTCTGCCTTCGGAACCGCGGTGGCGCACCGGAGCGCCGGTGAAGAAACGGCGGCGGCGGAACACCGGATTCGCGGCACGAATCGCGGCCACCGAACGGGTGAACTCGATGAGATCGGTGTCGGCGTTGTCCCAATCAATCCAGGTGAGTTCGGAGTCCTGGCAGAAACCGTTGTTGTTGCCATTCTGAGTGCGCCCCAGTTCGTCACCGTGGCAGATCATCGGAACACCCTGTGAAAGAAGGGTTGTCACCAGGAAGTTCCGCTGCTGGCGAGCGCGAAGAGCGTTGACCTCCGGGTCGTCGGTCGGGCCTTCGACTCCGCAGTTCCAAGACCGGTTATGGGACTCGCCGTCGTTGTTGTCTTCCTTGTTGGCTTCATTGTGTTTTTCGTTGTAGGACACCAGATCTCGTAGCGTGAAACCATCATGTGCGGTCACGAAGTTGATGGAGGCCACCGGCCTGCGCGCGGTGTGCTCGTAGAGGTCTGCCGAGCCGGTGATTCGAGAGGCGAACTCGCTGAGGATAGCGTCCTCGCCGCGCCAGAAGTCGCGGATCGAGTCGCGAAATTTGCCGTTCCACTCTGTCCACTGCGGCGGGAAGTTGCCCACTTGATATCCGCCGGGCCCAACATCCCACGGCTCGGCAATCAGCTTGACCTGACTGACGATCGGATCCTGCTGCACCAGTTCGAAAAACGCCGACAACCGGTCGACATCGTAAAACTCGCGGGCAAGGGTGGAAGCCAGGTCGAAGCGGAATCCGTCGACATGCATCTCGGTGACCCAGTAGCGCAGCGAGTCCATGATCAGCTGCAAGGCGTGCGGGTGGCCGACGTTGAGGCTGTTGCCGGTGCCGGTGTAGTCCATGTAGTAACGCTTGTCGTCCTCGACCAGGCGGTAGTAGGCGGCGTTGTCGATCCCGCGCATCGACAGCGTCGGCCCGAGGTGGTTGCCCTCCGCAGTGTGGTTGTAGACCACGTCGAGGATGACCTCGATGTCGGCCTCGTGCAGCGCGCGCACCATGGCCTTGAATTCCTGCACCTGGCCGCCGGGGATGTTGCTGGCAGTGTATTTGAAGTCGGGGGCGAAAAAGCCAATTG
>JAVROG010000009.1:0-7611 GCA_032162865.1 Mycobacterium sp.
GAATTGCGGGCGGCGATCGAGGCGGCGTGGGCCAAGCTCGCCGCACCCGGGGCGTGCAACCCCGACGACGACACCCCCGTGGTGGACCAGGCGCCCGATGCGGACGCGGTGCGCCGCGACACCCGCAGTCAGGCGCAACGCAACCACGACGGATTCCTGGCCGGGCTGCGGGGTCTGTTCGCCTCCGGCGACTTGGGTCAGCACCGCGGGCTGCCCGTGACGATCGTCGTGACCACCACGCTCAAGGACCTAGAAGCAGCGGCCGGTCGCGCGGTGACCGGAGGCGGCACTTGGGTGCCGATGTCGGATGTGATCCGCATGGCCAGCCAGGCCCGGCATTATTTGGCGATCTTCGACAACGGCAAGCCCCTGCGCTGTATCACACCAAGCGGCTGGCCTCGCCCGCGCAGCGGATCATGTTGTACGCCAAGGACCGTGGTTGCACCAAACCGGGCTGCGATGCCCCCGCCTACCACAGCGAAGTTCACCATGTGAGTGGCTGGACGACGACCCGCCGCACCGACATCAACGACCTCACCCTGGCCTGCGGCCCGGATAACCGACTCGCCGAAAAAGGCTGGACCACCCGCAAGAACGCCCGAGGCGACACCGAATGGTCACCGCCCGCCCACCTCGACAACGGCCAACCGCGAATCAATACCTTCCACCACCCGGAAAAACTTCTCCGCAAAGACGACGACGAACATCCGTAAGAGCGGGCGTTAACCGCTGCTGCCGGCGCGCGTGTCAACCCGGTGGCACGCTGCTCGGCGCGGAAGGGTTGCCGCGGGGCCACCAGTTCGGCCGGGCTACCCGGCCTGCTTAGCCGGCGGCCGGTAGAAAATCAGCAACTGACCGATGGCCCCGGCCAGCCCCAGCCCGAGCGAGATCGCCAGACCGTGCCAACCGTCGAACCAGTTCTTGCCGAAGATCAGGTGATCCAGACTGAGCTTTCCGGCGCCGAGCGTGGCGACAACCACGGCGCTCAGCGCCAGCACCAGGTTGTACTCCCAGCCTTCCTTGACAATGAAAAAGCCGTTGGAGCGATGCACCGTCCAGGCCGCGACGATCATCAGCGAGACGAACCCCGCGGCCGGGATCGGTGTGAGCAGCCCGGCAGCCAGACCCAGCCCGGCAGCCGTCTCGGTGGTGGCAGCGAGGGTGGCGTGAAATTTACCGGGCTTCATTCCGATGCTCTCGAACCAGCCCGCGGTGCCCGGGATGCGACCGCCGCCGAAGAACTTATTCAAACCATGCGCGGCCAGCGTCAGTCCCAGCACCAACCGCAGGATCAGTAACCCGACATCGTAGGGAGTCATAGCGTCAAAACTAGAGCATGGGGCACGGCCGGTAACAGGAGCGGCAAGCAGCAGAGCCCGGGCATCCGTGTGGGACCATTGCGGGCGTTCCGGCGTTTGCCCGAAACGCCCACCAGGCTTGTTCAACGACGAGGGGGTGCATCATGGCTCGTGCCGCGCGCGGCTATGACGCACCCGCGGGAAACCTGAAAGACGCCGTGGTGCTGCTGGACGGCCAGGCGGGCCACCCCCGAGAGATCCTCGGCAACAAAGGCCACGGCATCGACACCATGCGCCGGCACAATTTGCCGGTTCCTCCGGCGTTCTGTATCACCACCGAGGTGGGCCTGCGGTATCTCGCCGAGCCCGGCCCGACGATCGACGCGATCTGGGAAGACGTCGTCGACCGGATGAAATGGCTCGAAGACCAGACCTCGCGAACCTTCGGACGCGGACCACGACCGCTACTGGTCAGCGTGCGCTCGGGGGCCACCCAGTCCATGCCCGGCATGATGGACACGATCCTCGACCTGGGCATGAACGACGCGGTCGAGCAGGCGCTGGAGGCGCAGGCCGCCGCCGAATTCGCCCGCGATACCCGCCGGCGTTTCACCAACATGTACCGGCGGATTGTGGGGGGCGAAAACGGCTCCGACAACGGCTCAGACCCTTCGCAAGATCCGTACGTGCAGTTGCGGGCGGGCATCGAGGCGGTGTTCGCCTCGTGGAACTCTCCGCGCGCTGTCGCCTATCGGGACCATTACGGCCTGGACGAACACCGCGGCACCGCGGTGGTGGTGCAGTCGATGGTGTTCGGCAACCGTTCGGCGAAGTCCGGCGCTGGCGTGCTGTCGTCGCGCAACCCGATCACCGGCGCCAACGAACCCTTCGGCGAATGGCTGCCTGGTGGCCAGGGCGACGATGTGGTGTCGGGGCTCGTCGACGTCGAACCGATCACCGCCCTACGTGATGAGCAACCGGGTGTTTTCGACGAGTTGATGGCCGCTGCGCGCCGTCTTGAGCGCCTGAATGCAGACGTCCAAGAGATCGAGTTCACCGTCGAGGACGGCAGATTGTGGCTACTGCAAACCCGGGGCGCCGAGCGGTCGGCGCAGGCCGCAGTGAGACTGGCGCTTCAGCTGCGCCACGAAGGACTTATCGACGATGCGGAGACGCTGCGCCGGCTGACGCCAGCCGACGTTGAGGCGTTGCTGCAACCCGCCCTTCAGCCAGAAACGCGTTTGGCTGCACCACTTTTGGCTAAGGGCCTGCCCGCCTGCCCGGGTGTGGTGACGGGCACGGCGTACACCGATGTCGACGAGGCGCTGGATGCCGTAGACCGGGGCGAACAGGTTATCCTGGTGCGCGACCACACCAGACCCGAAGATGTCCTGGGCATGCTGTCCGCCCAAGGCATTGTCACCGAGGTCGGCGGCGCCGCCAGCCATGCGGCCGTGGTCAGCCGCGAACTCGGCAGGGTCGCCGTGGTGGGCTGCGGCCACGGGGTCGCTGCAGCGCTGGCCGGCAAGAAGATCACTGTCGACGGCTATGAAGGCGAAGTGCGCCAAGGCATTCTGACGCTGACGGCGTGGTCGGAGGACGATACACCGGAGCTACGTGAGGTGGCCGAGATCGCGCTGCAACTGAGCCCGCTGCGTGCCCACGCAAGCGGCGACTACCCCAGGCTGGACGACCCTTCGGACCAGGCGGTCAAGTCGGCCATCGCCGCAGGACAAACCGACGTCGTGTCGGCGACTCCACTGATCACCATGCTCAATGCGATCCGAGTGCACGGCCGCACGTGACCGAACTGTCCGTTCTGCAGGCTGTCCGGCTGAAGGGCCGGGTCAGTCCCGCCGACCTCGCCAAGACCCTGTGCACCGACGACGCACACGTCGCCGAGATGGTCCGCCGGCTCGCCGCCGACGGACTGCTCGTCGCGGGTGATACCTTGCGGATCACCCCCGAGGGCCGCGCACAGCTTGTCGAGTTACTCGCGGCCGAACGCCGCGATGCCGATCCCGCCACTTTGGCCGCCGCCTACGACGAGTTCCGATCAATCAATGGCGAATTCAAGGCTCTGGTCACCGATTGGCAGCTCAAAGACGGTCAGCCCAATAGCCATGAGGACCTTGATTACGACGGGGCGGTGCTCGCCCGTCTCGACGACGTGCACCAAAGGGTGATATCGATCGCCGCAACGGTCACGGCGCAGTTGCCGCGGCTCAGCGGTTACCCGGCGAAGTTGAGCGCAGCACTGGACAGAGTCAAGGCCGGTGAGATCCCTTGGCTCACAAGGCCACTCATCGACTCCTACCACACGGTGTGGTTTGAGCTGCACGAGGAACTGATCCTGGCGGTCGGACTGACCCGGGAACAAGCGGCCAGATCCGGAGATGCGCAGTAGTTTTCGCTGCGAGCGCCAACTACAGCGCCGCATTGAGCAGCCGCAGATAAGCGTCGACGTCGGGCACGGCCGACTGGGCCGCATGCACGCTGACTGCGATAGTGTCGCCGATGCCGTGCACGCCGTGGGTCAAACCCATCACCGGCGACAGGCCCGGATAATCGGCCGCGAGCACCACCGGCGCGCCACCGAAACTCAGGTCGGCCGCTCCGCGGTTGACACTCGACACCACGGTGTTGCCGGATACTTCCGCCGGCCGGACGCTGGCATCGAATTTGCTGATGCCCCAACGCAACAGCGCAGCGGGCACCGCGGCGAAAGCGCGGTCGGACGCGCGGGTGGCCGGATGCTCGAATCGGCGGCGACCGTTGGCCAGATCGGTGGCGATCCGCGGTAGGCGATCCTGTTGCGGAAGTTGGGGGTAGAGGCCGACGACGACATTGCCGAAGTGGTTGTACCCAAGCGGCGCACCGGGTTTAGCCATGGGCACCTCGGCCCCCAGCGAAGCGGGACATTCGTCGAGCAGATCCGACAACGCCGTCGATATCGCGGCCAACACCCCGACGGTGACGGTGGGACCCCGCAATTGCGAGCGTTGCCGCACCAACGTGCGGATTGTGCGCGCGCCTTCGGGTCGAGCGTTGGTTGCCAGCAGCGACCGCGTTCCCAGTCCCGGCGCCAGCAGGCCCGCGCGTGTGTCACGGACGAACCTGCGGTGGGCGCGGGTGGCGGCCACGGCTCGCCACGGCAGGAAACCCGCCGGCGGGCGCACCGGTACTACCGGAATCTCGCGGCCTAACAGCCAGGCGGCCAACGCTGACCCCCGAACACCGTCGGCGAACGCATGGGCGGCCTGCAGCACGGCGACGGTGCCTGGCCCACCGACACCCGGGATGCCGTGCACGGGCGTGAAAACGTGCATCTGCCAGGGCTTCCGGCGAATATCCAACTGGTCGTCGGCCAGCCCGACGACGGCTTTCAGACACGCATCCCACTCGTTGTCGTCCAGGGGATGGCGCGCCACCCGTTCGGGTTCGATCGTTGCGGGTCTCCACCGCGGATAGATCAGCGGGTTTCCATCGTCAACAACCAGCGTCAGGTCCGCACAAGCGCCGGCCCGGCGCCGGATCTGATCTAACGCAGCGTCCAGATCCGCGGGTTCACCGTCGAACGCGTAGAGCAGGAACTCGTCGTTGGGGATTTTGGCCGACATCCAGTAGAACTGCGCGTCGACGGCCGCCATCCGGTGCCCGGCCACCACCTCAGTCGGGCGAGCCGATAAACGTCAAGACCAATTCGGCGACCTTGTCCGGTTGTTCGAGCTGCAGAAAGTGGCCCGCATTCGAGACGATGGACACTTCGCTGCCGGGGGGCAGTACTCGTTGCACCCAGGGAGCGAAAGCCGGTGTCATGCAACCGTCGTCGTGCCCATGCAAGTACAGGGTCGGCAGCTGGGGCGGCTCGGTCCAGTAGCGGTGCAGTTTCGCGTACTGCGCCGGCGGTCGGGTGTTGCGGATCGTGGCGCGGTACGGGCCCAGCGCCGCGCGCCAACTTTGCGGCGTTCCGATCGCGGCGTCAACGTGGCGCAGATCCTCCTCGGCGCGATAACCAGGTGACCACCGTCGCCATAGCCGCGGCAGTACCCAGGAGGCGGACCGCTCCGGCAACCACGGCAGCTGAAAGTAGCTGATGTACCAGCTACGGAGCAGCTGACGCGGCAGTTCGCGGACCAGTCGCCCACGGTCGGGCACCTGGCCCAGCGGACGGAATGCCCCAACCGGTGGCACCGACATGATCACCGCTTTGGTGAACGTGCTCTCGGGCAGCGCCGCCAGGCCGGCGCCGGCCAACGCGCCCCAGTCATGCCCGATCAACACATCGCGTTCGGTGCCGCCCGCGGCCGAACGCACCCGCAAGGCATCGTCCATCAACGCACCGATGTGATAGCTGCCGTCGTCCGGAATCGCCGATGGCGCGTACCCGCGCAGGAAAGGCGCAATTACTCGCCACCCGGACTCGGCCAGTCGCGGCGCGAACTTGCGCCACCCGTACGCGGTGTCGGGAAAGCCATGCAGGCACGAGGCAATCGGAGCGTCGGCAGGCCCCCAAGCCAGCGCTTTCAGGTCAACGTTGGGACCCTTGACGTCGATCCAGCGTGGTTCAGACAACTTGACTCCCGTTTCGCCATTTTCCGCCCGCACCGTCCAACGTAACCGGCAGGCTGGGAGACGAAAAGGGACTAGTAGTCCCGGGTCAGCTCAGACTTCGGCGGCCGCCTTCTCGAGATCGGCCACGACGATCTTGCGCATGGTGTGCATCGCCTTGGTGGCCGCGGCGGCGCGGGCCGGATCCGGATCGCCGATCAGCTCAAAGAGCTGGTCCGGGACGATCTGCCAGCTCAGGCCGAACCGATCCTTCAACCAGCCGCACTGCGATTCCTCGCCGCCGTCGACCAACCGGTCCCAGTAGTAGTCGACCTCGTCCTGGTCTTTGCAATTCACCGTAAAGGACACCGCCTCGTCGAACGAGAACATTGGGCCACCGTTGATCCCGATGAACTTCGTGCCGTCCAGCACGAAGGTGCCGAACAGCACCGTACCCGGCTCATTCGGTCCCGCGTCGGTGGCACGGGAGAGACCTTCGATGTGCGAGTTCGGGAACACCGAGGTGTAGAACTCCGCCGCTTCTTCAAGGTTGTTGTCGAACCACAGCGAGGGGGTAATCGATGGCATGTCGCCTCCTGGTCGTAGGGAGTATTCCCAGAGGTAGACCGCCGCGGCAGCGAAAACTCATCGGAGCGTCCCACGGGCGTCATAACGGTGACGCTCGAGCATTGCGCTGATATCAGGCTCATGTGGCAGGGTATACTCGATATTGCCAACTATACTGCAGCACAATATCATTCAATGACCTATTAACGCCATGCGATGAATCCCCACGAAATTGCCTGTTTCACAGAGCATTCCAAGCGGCTCCGGTCAATGACTCAGTAGGTGTCGATGAGCGGATGAATCAAACGCGTACGCATCCGCGCGGTCGCCAACGAATACGACTCTAGCGCTGGCCGATTGACGTCTGTCCAAGTCGCAGCCCGGAACGGGAGATGGGCTTCGCCAGGCCGCCGGCCGGCTTCATCGGCGATAGTTGGGATCTGCATTCCGGCGCCCTGCGGGCCTAGCGTACGTCAGTCGTGTCAATCCCCATTTGTGCGCAATTCCCAAAGCTGCATGCCGAGTGCATCCGCAAGGTTCCGCTGCAGCGCGACGCCGGACGGTAGCGGGCGCCAAAATATGGTCACCTCGGCGATCTTGCCGTCCGCGTCGAGCAGGATGTAGTCCATTCCGTTGACCACGGTGTCCTCGATCTGCAGCCGGAAGTACGCCGCGTGGTGCGTCTCTCCGCTGAGCACTTCCTTATAGGTGAGGTCGGCCGCCACCGCGCCGACGGTCCGGATGGCTTCCAGGACTGCCTCGCGGCCGGTGAGTGGCTCATCGCCGAGCGGGCCGTACATCACCACGTCCTCGGCAAGGATGCCGGATAGAGCGTCTTTGTCTGCGCCGCCGTGCATGCAGTCGACGAAGAATTCCACGGTGTCGCGGTGCGGGGCGAAGGTGGTCATGGTTGCTCCTTATGTGCTTCTTGCTTGTTGTGAGACCTGGTCGGTGTCGCTCACTCAGATCACTGTGGTGCCGCCGTCGACTACCAACTCCATGCCATTGACATAGCTCGAGTCGTCCGAGGCGAGGAACAACGCGGCCGACGCGATCTCCTCAGGGCGACCCATCTCTCGCCGCGGGATCACGGACTCGAACTGCGCCTTCGCCGCCTCGTCCATCACCTCCGCCAACATCGGCGAGGCGACCTGGCCGGGGGTCAGCACGTTCACCCGGATCTTCCTGTCCCTCA
>JAVROG010000010.1:0-6562 GCA_032162865.1 Mycobacterium sp.
CGCTGGGCAAGCTGGGCCTGCAGCCCGGTATGACGTTGCTGGACGTGGGTTGCGGTTGGGGCGCCACCATGCGCCGGGCGATCGAGAAGTACGACGTCAACGTCATCGGCTTGACCCTGTCCAAGAATCAGGCCACCCACGTGCAGAAGTCCTTCGATGCGCTGGAAACCTCGCGCAGCAGACGGGTGCTGCTGGCGGGCTGGGAACAATTCGACGAACCGATCGATCGCATTGTGTCGATCGGCGCGTTCGAGCACTTCGGTCACGACCGCTACGACGACTTCTTCTCGCTCGCGCACCGGCTGCTGCCCGCCGACGGCGTGCTGCTGCTGCACACCATCACCGGCCTGACCGGCCCGCAGATCGCTGAGCGCGGTCTGCCGATGACCTTCGAGATGGCTCGGTTCATCAAATTCATCATGACCGAGATCTTCCCGGGCGGCCGCCTGCCGTCGATAGAAAAGGTTGACCAGCACTCATCGAAAGCCGGCTTCGAGCTGACCCGCCGCCAGTCACTGCAGCAGCACTACGCCAGGACCCTCGACCTGTGGGCGCAGGCCCTGGAGTCACGCCGGGATGAGGCCATCGCGATCCAGTCCGAAGAGGTCTACGAGCGCTACATGAAATACCTGACCGGGTGTGCCGACTCCTTCCGGACCGGCTACATCGACGTCAACCAGTTCACCCTGGAAAAGTAGGGCGCTCTGTCCCAGATGGCTGAGAAAAGCCCGGCAACAGCCACTTCAAATGCCAGGGATGCACTGGCGCACGTGTAGGGTGCCGGGAATAGGCCGCCTCACCCGGGGGGGTGAGCTGGTCCCATTGGGAGGACACATGTCTGACAATCTCACTCGCGCCAGAAGCAGGCGAGAAAACTCCAACGATATCGAGGCGCACTACGACATTTCCGACGAGTTCTTCGCGCTATTCATAGACCCGACCCGTACCTACAGCTGCGCGTACTTCGAACGCGACGACATGACCCTGGAGGAAGCCCAGATCGCCAAGCTCGACCTGGCGCTGGGCAAGCTTGGGCTCGAGCCGGGGATGACCCTGCTCGACGTGGGCTGCGGTTGGGGTTCGACGATGAAACGAGCCCTAGAAAAGTACGACGTCAATGTCATCGGGGTGACCCTGTCCAAGAACCAGCACGCTTACTGCCAGCAGTTGCTCGACAACGTCGACACCAACCGCTCGCATCGGGTGCTGCTGAGCGACTGGGCCGAGTTCAACGAGCCGGTGGACCGGATCATCACCATCGAAGCGTTGGAACACTTCGGCTTTCAGCGTTACGACGACTTCTTCAAGTTCCTCTACGACGCCCTGCCCGCCGACGGTCGCATGCTGCTGCACTCGATTACGGGCTTGACCGGCGGGCAGATCATCGAACGCGGCATGCCGGTGACATTCGAGATGGCCCGCTTCATCAAGTTCATCGTGACTGAGATCTTCCCGGGCGGCCGACTGCCGTCGGTCGAGAAGGTCGAACAGCACGCCACGAAGGCCGGTTTCACCGTGTCCCACATCGACTCCCTACAGCTGCACTTCGCCCGGACCCTTGACCTGTGGGCCGACGCCCTGGTGGCGCACAAGGACGAGGCCATCGAGATTCAGTCCGAAGAGATCTACGAGCGGTATATGAAGTACCTGACCGGTTCCGCGGAGTCGTTCCGGATCGGCTACATCGACTGTCACCACTTCACCCTCACCAAGTAGACTTTGCTGCCGCAGAGGGTCTTACGGGTGCATGGCCGATCCAAGTTGTGGCATGGTGGGGTTTCGTAGGGCTGAACAGTCAAGGCGACGGTTCGTGCGTACGTATGAGCTGTGAACACCATCCAGGAGAACAAGAAGACAATGGCTGAGAAAACGCCTAGCCCGACGAAGACTCGTGCCAAAAGCTTTGAAGACATCCAGGCGCATTACGACGTCTCCGACGACTTCTTCGCCCTGTTCCAGGACCCGACCCGGACCTACAGCTGTGCCTACTTCGAGCCACCGGACATCACGCTCGAGGAAGCCCAGATCGCCAAGATCGACCTGAACCTGGACCAGCTCGACCTCAAGCCGGGCATGACCCTGCTGGACGTCGGTTGCGGTTGGGGCACCACCATGAAACGCGCCATCGAGAAATACGATGTCAACGTCATTGGCCTCACCCTGTCCAAGAACCAGCACGCCCGCTGCGAGCAGGTGCTGGCCGCCGTCGATACCAACCGCTCGCATCAGGTGCTGCTGCACGGCTGGGAAGATTTCAACCAGCCCGTCGACCGGATCGTGTCGATCGAGGCCTTCGAGCATTTCGGGCATGAGAACTACGACGACTTCTTCAAGCGATGCTTTGACGTCATGCCAGACGACGGCCGGATGACCATCCAAAGCAGCGTCAGCTACCACCCCTACGAGATGGCCGCCCGCGGCAAGAAGCTCACCTTCGAGACGGTGCGCTTCATCAAGTTCATCATCACCGAGATCTTTCCGGGTGGCCGGCTGCCGTCCACCGAGATGATGGTCGATCACGGCGAGAAGGCCGGTTTCACTGTCCCCGAACCGCTTTCGCTGCGGCCGCACTACATCAAGACGCTCCACATCTGGGGCGACACCCTGGAGTCCAACCGCGAGAAGGCCATCGAGGTCACCTCGGAAGAGGTCTACAACCGCTACATGAAGTACCTGCGCGGCTGTGAGCACTATTTCGACTACGAGATTCTCGACGTCAGCCTGGTGACCTACCTCAAACCGGGTGCGACTTCTTAGACCCTGTCGGATCTGGGCTGCGCCGTTCGTCGGATAGGTAGAGAGTGGAACACAGGGTTCCGCTCACTATCGGAGGTGCCACACATGCATTATTTCGCATTGTTGATCAGCCAAGAGCGCGACCTCACGGCCGAAGAGGGCGCCGCGGAGATGGCGGCTTACGGAAGCTTCCACGCCATGGCGGCATCGGCGATCCGCGGCGGCGATGCCCTGCTCCCGGCAGCAACGGCGGTACGGATCACCGGCGGACCCGATGCGCCGATCATCACCGACGGCCCATTCGCTGAAGGCGCCGAGGTAGCCGGCGGCTACTACGTCTTCGAGGCCGAGAACCTCGATGACGCACTGACGCTGGCGCGCAACATCCCGGCTGCCAAGTACGGCGCGGTCGAGGTGTGGCCGATGGCCACTTCCCGGTTGGTGACCCAACCGCCGGATGGCATCAGCTGGATCGCACTGTTGCTGGAACCGCAGGACACTGCGGTCGCGCCCAACACACCGGAGTGGGACGCGATGGTTGTCGAGCATCAGCAGTTCCAAGCGGCGGCGGGCACGCACATCAAGTCCGGAGCCGGCCTGCATCCGCCGTCGACGGCGACGACCGTGCGCGTGCGCGACGGCGAGGTCATCATCACCGATGGGCCGTACATCGAAGGCGCCGAAGTCGCGAACGGCTTCTACGTGTTGGGCGCCAGCGACCGCGACGAGGCCGTCAAGCTTGCGTCGATGATTCCGGCATCTACCGTGCAGTTGCGGCAACTGGCTGGTATCTCGGGGCTGTAATCTCGCCGGATGACCAACCTGGACGGCGTCTTCCGGCGGGAATGGGGACCTGCCGTCGCCGCGCTCGCGCGGTGGTCAGGCGATCTCACCATCGCTGAAGACGCCGTCCAAGAAGCCTGTGCCGAGGCGCTACGCAGCTGGCCTCTCGATGGGGCGCCCGACAACCCCGGCGGATGGTTGGTCACCGTCGCGCGCAATCGCGCCCGCGATCGACTACGTCGCGAATCCATCCGTCCCGGAAAGGAATTGGCGAGTGTGGTGGACCAGATCCGGGCCCGCACCGATCACACCGATCCTCATCCGGTGCGCGACGACGAGCTCCGGATGATGTTCACCTGCGCGCACCCGGCGCTGGACCGCCAGTCGCAACTGGCGCTCACGCTGCGGCTGGTGTCCGGGTTGACGGTCGCCGAGATCGCCCGCGCCCTGCTGCACACGGAGGCCGCGATTGGCCAGCGAATCACCCGGGCCAAGAACAAGATTCGGCACGCGAACATTCCATTACGGCTGCCTCCCGCCGAGTTGCTGTCCGAACGCACGCCGCACGTGCTCAGCTGTATCAACTCGGTGTTCACCGAGGGCTACTGGTCCACCGCGGGCCCCTCGGCGATTCGTGACGAACTGTGCGACGAGGGGGTGCGGCTGGCCGCAGAGCTGTGCATCCTGATGCCGGCACCGGAGGCCAACGCCTTGGCAGCGCTGGTGCTGCTTCATGATTCGCGACGAGCGACCCGGTTGAATGACGCCGGGGCTCTGGTTCCACTCGAAGAGCAGGACCGCAGTCGTTGGGACCGCGGAAGGATCGGTCGCGGTCTGGATCGGCTGCGGCAAGCGGAGGGATCGGCGGGTCCCTATCTGCCACAAGCGGTGATCGCCGCACTGCATGCCACGGCGCCGTCCTGGGAGCAGACCGACTGGACCACGATCTGTGCGGCCTACGATCGGTTGCTGCAGCTGACCGACTCGCCGGTGGTGTTGGCCAACCGAGCGCTGGCGGTCGGTTTCCGCGACGGCTATGAGGTTGGCCTGGCCGCGCTGGAAAAGGTGTCCCACGATCCGAGGCTGGGCCGGTCGAATCTGGTGGCGTCAGTGCGCGCCGACCTGCTACGCCGTGCGGGACGCCCTACCGAGGCACTTGCTTGGTACCGAACGGCGTTGCAGGCAAACGGTTCTGAGCCGGGCCGCGAATTTTTGCGGCGGCGCATCGCCGAGTGCGGCGGGTAGAGACTTGTGCCGGCCACCAGACGCAGAGTCGCATTGCCAACGCGGTGGTTGTGCGATTCTGCGTCTGCTCGCCGTGGAACCTCGGCGGCGCCATAGGCGCCGACTCGCTACGCCTCGGCGCCGGATGCTCGGCTACGCTCGGCGGCGCCACGGGCGCCGACTCGCTACGCCTCGGTGGTGAAGTTGCGTGTGATCGACGGGTCGACCGGAATGCCCGGGCCGGTGGTCGTCGACACGACAATCTTCCTCAGGTAGCGACCCTTGGACGACGTCGGCTTGTGCCGCAGCACCTCGTCCAGCGCGGCACCGTAGTTCTCGGCGAGCTTCTGCTCGTCGAATGACGCCTTGCCGATCACGAAGTGCAGGTTGGCCTGCTTGTCGACGCGGAAGTTGATCTTGCCGCCCTTGATGTCGTTGACGGCCTTGGTGACGTCGGGAGTGACGGTGCCGGTCTTGGGGTTTGGCATCAGGCCGCGCGGACCCAGCACCCGGGCGATACGACCAACCTTGGCCATCTGGTCAGGGGTCGCGATCGCGGCGTCGAAGTCCAGGAACCCGCCCTGGATCTTCTCGATCAGGTCGTCGCTGCCGACAATGTCAGCGCCCGCGGCGATGGCGGCCTCGGCCTTCTCACCGACCGCGAAGACGGCAACGCGAGCGGTCTTGCCGGTGCCGTGCGGAAGGTTCACCGTGCCGCGGACCATCTGGTCGGCTTTGCGCGGGTCGACCCCGAGCCGGATCGCCACCTCGACGGTCGCGTCCTGCTTGGTTGACGACGTCTCCTTGGCAAGCTTGGCCGCCTGCAGCGGGGTGTACAGGTTGTCGCGGTCCACCTTCTCGGCGGCGGCGCGGAATGCCTTGCTGTTCTTGCTCATTGAAATGTCCAATCTGGTGTTGGGTGGTGGTTATCAGCGGGCCGTAGCTGGCCCTCCCACGCGTTCGTATCTATCTATTCGACGGTGATGCCCATCGACCGGGCGGTGCCGGCGATGATCTTGGCGGCTGCGTCGATGTCGTTGGCGTTGAGGTCCGTCTTCTTGGTCTCGGCGATCTCACGAACCTGAGCCCAGGTGACCTTCGCGACCTTGGTCTTGTGCGGCTCCGCCGAACCCTTGCCCACGCCCGCGGCTTTCAGCAGCAGCTTGGCGGCAGGCGGAGTCTTGAGCGCAAACGTGAAGCTGCGGTCCTCGTAGACCGTGATCTCCACCGGGATGACATTGCCGCGCTGGCTCTCCGTCGCGGCGTTGTACGCCTTGCAGAACTCCATGATGTTGACGCCGTGCTGGCCGAGCGCGGGGCCAACCGGCGGCGCCGGGTTGGCCTGCCCCGCCGTGATCTGCAGCTTGATCAGCCCGGTGACTTTCTTCTTCTTCGGGGCCATGAGATGTCGATATTCCTTCCTGGTTTTACAAGTTTTTGTTTTTGCGAGCCCGTCGGGCTAGATCTTGGAAACCTGACCGAAGGCCAGTTCAACCGGTGTTTCGCGGCCGAAGATGGAGACCAGGACCTTGAGCTTCTGCTGTTCGGCGTTGACCTCGTTGATGGTGGCCGGCAACGTGGCAAAGGGACCGTCCATAACCGTCACCGATTCGCCGACCTCGTAGTCGACCTCGACAACCGGACGTTCCAGCCCACCCGTCTCTGCCGCGGCGGCAGTGCTTGCCGCACCCTTGGCGGTCTTCTTCGCCGAACCCGGTGGCAGCAGAAACTTCACCACATCGTTGAGCGAAAGCGCTGAGGGCCGCGAGGTCGCACCGACAAACCCGGTCACGCCGGGCGTATTACGCACCGCGGCCCA
>JAVROG010000011.1:0-21313 GCA_032162865.1 Mycobacterium sp.
CCGGTGGCCGGTGTAGCCATCCGCGACAGCGGTACGCGTGCCGTACTCGGTCATCGACATTCCGATAAAGCAGCCGCCGAATTCACCCTCCAGCGATCCGGGATTGACCCCGGCGTTCTCCAACGCCTTCCATGCCAACCGCATCGCAACCCGCTGCTGCGGGTGCATGACGAGCGCCTCGCGATGCGTGATGACGAAGAAAGGCGGGTCGAACATCATCGCGCTTTCCATGAAGCCGCCGGCGTCGCAAACCCGTCCCCAGCCGTCCGTCTCCGACAGCGCCAACAGGTCCTCGACCGGCCAGCCTCGGTCGCGCGGAAACGGCGAGATCAGCTCTCGGGAATCACACAGCGCTTGCCATAGTGCAGCCGGGGTGTCTATGCCCCCGGGCGCCTCGACCGCCAAACCCGAAATCACAACGGGGTCAGCCGATGCCGTTACAGATTCGCCGTAGCTCACCGGGTTTGCTCACGCTCTGCGCAGGCGGCCAGTAGTTCCGCGACATCTTCGGTGTGGTCGTTGAGGAAGAAATGTCCTCCGTCGAAGATGGTGACTTCGGCGCTGCCGGTGTGCTTACCCCACCCGTAGAGATCGCCCAGCGTGACGATCGGATCTTGATCGCCGCCGATCGCATGAATGGGGGCGCTGATCTTGAAGTTCTCGGTGCGCGAGTAGGCGTCGCAGGCGTGATAGTCGGCTTTGATGACGGGGAGCGCGAGGCGCATCAGGTCGCGGTTACCGAACACATCCGAGCTGGTGCCCTCGAGCGTCCCGAGATGGTTGAGGATCTCCTCGTCGTCCGTTGGGTGCGGTGGTTTGTTAGCCGCGTTGCAGGGGGCAACGGCCGCGGAGACCGTGAGTTGTCGGACGTCGACTCCGTTGGCTTCGGCGATGCGGACGAATTCGAACGCAACCCAGCCACCCATGCTGTGGCCGAAAGTGACGGTCGGGATCCCCCGGTTGTGCTCCGACGCCGCGAATTCCTCGAACGCTCCCGCCGCAATCTCGGGGACCGAACCCAACGGTGCTTCAGCTGCGCGATCCTGGCGGCCCGGGTATTGCACGATAACGACGCTGAATCTGGTGCTGAGTGCTTTGGAGAACGCGCGGTAGGCGGACGCACCGGCTCCGGCGTGCGGGAAGATCAGCAGCAACGGGCTCTCGGATGATTCCGGTTGGTGGAATTGCCTGATCCATCCCAGGTTGCGCGGCATGCAAAGAACCCTTCCCGTATCCCTCGTCGTACCGGTCAACCGGTCCCGCTGACTAGGGATAAGCCCGGCGGGCAGGTCGATCCGGTATTCCCAGCCGCGACGGCCACGACAGCCGCGGGAGCCAGCCAACTTAGCGAAGGCTAACATAATCTGCTGGGCCTGTGGTTTGCGCCCGGAGCCGCGGTCAATGCCGTCGGCCGGCCGGGCCGAATGGGATTGGTCCGGGGACGAGTAAGAGAGGTTGTTGCGGGATGCGCGTCGTGTCGTTCGGCTTCCAGACCTGGGGTTATAAGACCCTGCAGGCTCTCATCGACCTGGATCACGAGGTCGTGCTTGCCGTCACCCATCCGGCCAGCGAACAGTCCTACAAGGCCATCTGGTCGGCGTCGGTAGAGGACCTCGCCCGCGAGCACGGCATTCCGGTACATATCACCGAACGGGTTGACGCCGACACCATCGACGTGGTGAAACATGCCGAGCCGGACGTCATCGTGGTCAACAGCTGGTATAGCTGGATGCCGCCCGAGCTGTACGACCTGCCGCCGCACGGCACGCTGAACCTGCACGATTCCCTGCTACCGAAGTTCACCGGGTTTTCCCCTGTCCTGTGGGCATTGATCAGCGGCGAGTCCGAGTTCGGGTTGACGGTGCACCGCATGGACGAGTGTTTGGACACCGGGGACATCCTCATCCAGCATTCGCTGCCGATCGGACCCACCGACACGGGCACCGATTTGGTGTTGCGGGGCATGGAACTGATACCGGGCGCCCTGCGGGAGGCACTGACCGCACTGGACACCGGCACTGCGGATTGGCGGCCGCAGAACAAGGCCGAACGGACGTATTTCCACAAGCGGTCCGAGCGCGACAGCCTGATCGACTGGAACTGGCCGGCCCACGACCTCGAACGTTTCGTGCGGGCATTGTCAGACCCCTATCCGCGGGCGTTCGCGTTCTACCGCGGTGAACGCATTGAGGTGCTCGAGGCGGCGGTGTCGGATGCCCGTTATGGGGGTACGCCGGGGCGGGTGATCGTGCAGGAGGGGGGTGGCGCGGTGGTGTCCGGGCCCGATGCGTATCGCGGCGGCAATCACGCACTGGTGATCACTCGTATACGTACCGCCGACGGCGTCGAACACCGCGGCGACGAGTTCTTTTGGCGCGGCGGCTATCTGACCAACCGATGACCGGCTTACGAGACACGCGAGTCCAATCCTAGGAGCGAGATAAGCCATGGCAGACGATGCCAGGACTTTGCACGAACGTCGTCGTGAGTTATTGCGTCGGCGCATCGCCGAAAGTGGTTTGACGGCAGAGCAATCGGTCGAGGTGCCTCGGGTGCGGGCGGGCCAGCGCTACCAATTGTCGACCGGTCAGCGCCGGATGTGGTTCTTGCAGACGATGGACGCCGGTGACTCCACATTGAATATCTGCGTTTCCTATCGGCTGACGGGTCCCTTGGACCCGGCTCGGTTGCACGCAGCACTTGCCAAGGTCGTTGCCCGCCATGCCATTTTGCGTACCACCTACGGAGTCGACTCCGAAGGTGAGCCGTATCAGGTCTTTCCCGATGACGTTGAGATCGCCTGGCAGGTAAGAGATCTGACAGGCACTGCGGACAACCAACGAGACCGTGAAGTCGAGGCGATCGCGCGCGCGGAGTTCGGCAGGACCTTCGACCTCAGCAATGACTTGCCGCTGCGGATAACCCTTTTGCGCACCGGTACCGAGGAATATGTGCTGCTGCTCGTTGTGCACCACATCTGCTGGGATGACGATTCTTGGCGGGTGTTCTTCGGTGAACTCGCGGCGGCTTACCAGAATGGTGCCGGTGGCGACCGGCGACTGGACGGCGAAGCGCCGCAGTTTGTCGCCGTCGAGGTGCTGGACACTGCGGCCGAACCATCCATCGCCGACGTCGGGTACTGGGCCGACATGTTGCGGCCCGCACCCGAACCGCTGGAGCTTCCCGGCGTGGCCGCGCCCAATCCGTCCACGCAGGCCGAGCGGCGTACCCGGGTGCTGCCCGATGAGCTGTTCACCCGGGTCGAGGAGTTCGCCCGGGCACGGTCGGCGTCGCCGTTCATGGTGTTGCTGGCGGCCTACGGCGCGCTGGTGCGGCGCTACACCGGCGCAACCGATTTCCTGATCTCGGTGCCGGTGACCGATAGGCGCGCCGCGGCTGAGGCTGCCATCGGATATTTCGGCAACACGCTGTTGTTGCGGATGACGGCGCGATCCAACGACACCTTCACTTCCTTTGTGGACGCGGTCCGCGAAACCTGCCTCGACGGCTTCGCTCATCAGTCCGTCGGAATCGACCGGGTGGTACGCGAAATAAACCCTGAGCGAATGGGCCACGACGGCATGGACCAGCTGGTCCGGCTGGGCTTCAGCATGCGCAATAGCGTCAGCGGATTCACGTTGGATGGCGTCACCGTACGACAACTCGAACTGGGTGCCGTAACGGCCCATCTGCCGCTTGCGCTCGCCGTGGTGCTTGACCCGGAGGGCACGCTCGCCGAATTCGAGTTCCAGACCGACGTGATGAGCGGTGTGCTCGTCGACCAGATGTTGGTGCACTACATTCAGCTACTGCACAACGCCCTGGCCGAGCCCGAACACCGGCTTGCCGGCCTGGACATGCTCGGCATCGGCGAGCGGGAAAAGGTGCTGGCGCAGTCGCACGGGGAGCTCGTCTCGGCGCCGGCTACCACGATGGTGGCGGTGCTGGAAGCTGCCGCCGCCGCCGATCCTGACGCGGTCGCACTGGTCGCTGACGACGCCGAGCTGACCTACGGCGAACTGCATTGTCGCGCGAATCGGTTGGCGCGCCGGCTGATCGGGCAAGGGTTCGGCGCCGACGACATCGTCGGGTTGCGCATGACCACCTCGATCGAGTTTCTCGTCGCGATGCTCGCCGTACTCAAAGCAGGCGCGGCCTACCTGCCGATCGACCCGGCCTACCCGGACGAACGCATCGAGTATCTCGTCGCAGACGCTCAACCCAAAGTGGTTATCTCGCAGCGGGAGCTGCAGGCCGCCGAGGACGACGCCGCGCAGTTGTCAGACGCCGCGCTCACCGACGCGGACCGGCTTCATCCGTTGCATCCCGAGCAGTTGGCCTACGTCATCTACACCTCCGGCTCCACCGGCAAGCCCAAGGGTGTGGCGGTTTCGCACCGCGCGATTGCCGAACACATCGAGGGTTTCGTCGCCGAGTGGAGCATGACGTCGCAGGACCGGTTGCTGCAGTCCTCTTCGGTAAGCTTCGACGCCTCGCTGTTGGACATCTTCGTCACGATGGCGGTGGGCGCACAACTGATCGTGCCCAAACCTGATGCCTTCAGCGACATCCCGTACGTCGCGGATCTGATCAGCCGACACAGCGCAACCGTGCTGCACATGGTGCCCTCGATGCTGAGCACGCTGTTGCTGCTGCCGCAGGTCAAAGAGTGGCGGCAGTTGCGGCACGTTCCGGTGGGCGGCGAAGCGCTCCGCGGCGAGGTCGCCGACAAGTTCGCCGATTACTTCGATGCCAAGTTGCGCAACCACTATGGCCCGACCGAGGCCGTCGTCTGCTCCACCCACATGGACGTGGCGGGTTCCCACGGCGCCCGGGTGGTGCCGATCGGTGTGCCGAACCGCGACGTGTACGCCTACGTCCTCGACGAGGAATTGCAGCCGGTGCCCGCGGAGGTGATCGGCGAGCTGTATCTGGGTGGGGTCCAGTTGGCGCGTGGGTACCTCCAGCGTCCCGCGCTGACGGCGGAGCGTTTCGTCGCGGACCCGTTCAAACCCGGCATGCGACTGTATCGGACCGGAGACTTGGTACGCCGCAACATCTCCGGTGCGCTGGAATTCGTCGGACGCGCTGACGAGCAGGTCAAGGTGCGTGGCTTCCGCATCGAACTCGGCGAAGTCGAGTCGGTGATCGCGACGCATCCCGCGGTCCGGCACTGCCTCGTCGTCACGGAGGACAGTCAGGCCGGCCCAATGCTTGCGGCATACCTGGTGCCGGCGTTCGGCGATGACGAGAACCTCTCTGTCGAAATCGATCTCGACGACGTCCGCACCCACGCCGCGGCGGAGCTACCCGAATACATGGTGCCCAGTGCATTCGCGGTGATCCCCGAGATCCCACTGACGGTAAGCGGCAAGCTGGACAAGCGGGCACTGCCCGCACCGACTCCGGTTGCGGTGCGCGGTTATCGGGAGCCGGCAACGGCCGCCGAGCGCCGGATGTGCTCAATATTCGCCCGGCTGTTCGGCTGGGAGCGCGTCGGCGCCGACGACTCGTTCTTCGGGTTGGGCGGACATTCGCTGCTGGCGGCCCGGCTGATTGCGCAGATTCGGTCCGAGTTCGGTGTGGCGCTGAATGTTCGCGCGGTGTTCGATACCCCAACGCCGGCCGGACTGGCGGCGAGGCTGGAACGGCAGGTCCGCGCCGAGTTCGGTGTGGAACTTGATGCGCTGGTTGCCGCCGGGTCCAACGAATACACGCGGCCTGAGTCCGGCCGTCCGGAACTTGTCGCCGCGCCGCGACCAGAATGGCCACCGCTGTCCTACTCCCAGTTCGCGATGTGGTTCCAGTATCGGATGAGAGGCGCCAATGACGTCTTCAATATGGCGCTGGCCCTTCGCTTCAACGGACCACTCGACGCCGCCGCTCTCACCGATGCGCTCAACGACGTAATCGTCCGGCACGAGGCGCTGCGCACGAATTTCGTTGAACACGAAAATGTTCCGTATCAACTTGTGCATCCGAAGCGCGAGGTGGAGCTCGCGGTCAACGAGATCGCCGCGCCTGCGCTCGACGAGACAATAGCCGAGCTGCGTCGGTACGTGTTCACGCTCGAATCCGAGCTGCTTTTCCGGCCCACCCTGTTGGTGCTCGACGCCGATACCCGGGTGCTGCTCCTGCTCGTCCATCACATCGTCACCGACCACACGTCACTCGGAATACTGTTCGAGGACCTGCTGTTCGCTTATCGTGCCCGCCTGCAGACGAGAGTGCCGTATTGGGCCGCACCGCCGTTGCAGTTCGCGGATTACGCATTGTGGCAACAGAATGCGTTCGATGCATCCAACGAATGGGGTGAGGCCGAGCTGGCGCACTGGCATGACGCACTGGCCGGCATGCCTTATGAAATCTCAGTAGCCGCTGACCACGCCCGCCCGCCGGTCCTCGGCAGGCGTGGGGAAGTAGTGAATTTCATGGTGTCGGCCAACCGGCGCGCTGCCCTGACGCAGCTTGCCGAGGAACTTGGCGCCTCCGAGTTCATGGTTTATCAGGCCGCCTTTGCGGTCTTGTTGCACAAGCTCGGCGGTGGCACCGACATCACAATCGGCAGTCCGGTGGCATCTCGGGTGGATCTGGCCACCACAGACACGAATGGCCCGTGTGCCAACGTGGTGTTGTTGCGCAACGATGTATCCGGCGATCCGAGTCTGCGTAACCTCGTCAGACTGAGCCGCGACGCCGTGCTCGACGCGTTGGCACACCAGGAGTTGCCCATCGAACGCGTCGTCGAGGCGCTCAACCCGCCGCGCTCGCCGTCCCGAAACCACCCCCTGTTTCAGCACTCGATTCACTTCCGCGGTGAGGACTGGGCCTTGATGCCAAGGGATCTCACCGGGACGGGCGATACCACTGTCGTCCCGCTGCCGATGGACTTCGAAATCTCCCTGCTGGATCTGAACGTGGCACTCAACGTCACCCCGGACGCGGAACTCGACGTGCGGGTCGTCGCTAACGCTGATCTCTACAAACCCGATACGGTTGCGCTGATCGCCGATGCGTTCAACGCCGCCCTCGAGGCATTCGCGACGACGCCCGACCTTACTTTGTCGGGCTTGGAGTTACTGGCGCCGGCGGCCATGGAAAAACTGCTCGCGCCTGCCACGACGACTGTTGTGCAGCGGTCACAACCAGTTACCGGCGGCTCGGTGGAAACCGAACGGGCGCTCATCGTCCTGCTGGAGGAATTGCTGGAGATCACCGATATCGAGCGGGAGGACAATTTCTTCGCGCTCGGCGGTGACAGCATCATCTCGGTGCAATGGGCGGCTCGTGCCACCGCGCAGGGATTGACGATGACCCCGGCCATGGTGTTCGAAAACCTGACCATCGCCGAGTTGGCCGCAGCCGTCGATTTAGCCTCGGAAACGACTGTAGCCGAACAGGATTCGGAACCGGTGCAGGAATCCAAGCCAATGAGCGCATCCGGCCTGGACGCTGATACCTTGGCCGCGCTCACCGCCTCGTGGCAGAACCAGTCGTGAGGGGATCGTGACCACAGCTCCGGCGCAGATTGAGGATGTTCTTGCACTCAGCCCGCTGCAGGAAGGGCTGTTCGCGCTGTCCCGCCTGGCGGAGGACGGCCTCGACATCTACACCATGCAGTTCGTGGCCGATATCGACGGACCGCTCGATGTTGCGCTGCTGCGCCGCAGCGCCCAGGCCATGCTGGAACGGCATCCGAACCTGCGCGCCGTATTCTGGGATCGCGATGTGCCCAAACCGGTCCAGATTGTGCCGGCGCACGCGGAGCTACCGTGGTCGGAACGCGTCACGACGCAAAGCGAATTCGACTCCATTGCCCGTTCGGAGCGGCGACGCCCGTTCGATCTGAGTCGGGGCCCGGCAATCCGCGTCGTGCTGCTGTCGGTACCCGGCGAGACCAGACGCCGACTGATCTTCACTGCGCACCACATTCTGGTCGACGGGTGGGGACTCGGCGTCTTCTTCACCGAGATGCTCGCCGTGTATCAGGCGGGGGGGTCAGCCGATGGATTACCCGCCCCCCGTCCGTACCGTGACTACATCGCCTGGCTGGCTCAGCAGGACAGGGCGGTCGCAATCGCCAAATGGACTGATTATCTGCAAGGCGTTTCCGCACCCCTGATGGTGGCCGATGGCGTAGTCCCGGCGGATTACGGTGTGCCCGAGTCTTCGAACTTGTTGTTGTCCGCGGCCGACACGGCAAGATTGCGACAATGGTCGGGCCGCAATGGACTCACCCTAAACACCGCAGTGCTTTACGCCTGGGTGGTCGTGTTGAGCCGTCTCAGCGACCGTCGTGATGTGGTGTTCGGCACCGTCGTCTCCGGCCGCCCGGAGCACCTGTCCGGCGTGGAGACCATGGTCGGGATGTTCATCAACACCGTGCCGGTGGTGCACCAGGTGAGCAGCACCGTCTCGGTGGTCGAGCAATGTGCACGCCTGCAGCGCGAATCGTCGGTGTTGCGCGGCATCGGCTACCTCAGCCTGTCGGAACTCCAACGGGCACATGGCCATGGCAGCCTGTTCGATACGCTTTTCGTGTTCGAGAACGCGCCGCTGGAGGACGCCATCCAGCCGTTCACCACCGCCGACGGCGCCCGCTTCGCTCCGGTCGAGGGTGAGAGCCTGACCCACTACCCGCTGACTGTGGTCTCGCACCTGATAGACGACGCGCTGATAGTGGTTGTCGAGGCGATTCGTGAAGCACTGCCCCATCTTTCGGCCGCCGATCTCTGTAAGCGAATAGTCGCAGTGCTGCATCAGCTGCCGGACATCGGCGATGGCACGCCGGACGCGCTGGATATCCTGACTCCAGCGGAGCGCGCCGAGTTCAACGAAGTTGCGGCGCGTTTGGTGCCTATACCGGATGTCACCGTGTGGGAGATGTTCGAGCGGCAGGCGCAGGCCACACCGGAGGCCATCGCGCTGACCGCCGGCGACGGTGGACATTATTCCTATGCCGAACTGCATTCGCAGGCCTGCCAATTGGCAGTGGAGCTGGCCGGCCGCGGGGTGGGTCCGGAGACGGTCGTGGCACTGGTACTACCCCGCTCGGCAGAATCCATTGTGGCCATTTTGGCGGTGCTCGCAGCCGGCGGCGCCTACCTTCCAGTCGATGTCACGCTCCCTGACGCACGCATCGAATCCATTGTGAGCCAGGCCAATCCGATGCTCGCCCTCACCGTATCCGGCTTTGTGGGTCTGCTCGGCGGCCAAGTCCCGACCTTGGTGCTTGACGATAGCGTTGTGGCCGAGCGTATTTCGCAGTTGCCTGCCGTCGCGCCGGCGGTGCGCCGTCATCCGCAACACAGCGCATATGTCATCTTCACCTCCGGATCGACCGGTGAGCCCAAGGGCGTCGTGGGCACCAATGCCGCCCTGCTCGGTTATTTCACCGACCACCGCGACCGCGTCTACCGGCCGGCCACGACACGTCTGGGCCGGCCCCTGCGTATCGCGCACGCGTGGTCTTTGAGCTTCGACGCGTCGTGGCAGCCCATGGTGGGCCTGCTCGATGGTCATGGTCTGCACCTGTTCGACGCGGACGAGATGCGGGACGCGGATCGCTTGGTAGAGGGCTTGGCCGGTTTTCAGGTCGACATGATCGACACCACCCCGTCGATGTTTGTCCAACTGCGTGCCGCCGGTCTGGCGGAGCGCAACCTGTGCGTGCTGGCGCTGGGCGGCGAGGCGATCAACAGCACGCTGTGGCAACAGTTACGCGCCCTGGCGGCTACGTCGGTCTACAACTGCTACGGGCCCACCGAAACAACGGTCGAGGCGCTGGTGGCAGCGGTCGGGGAGTATCGAGCACCGACAATCGGCACGGCCAACGCCGGAACCTTGGGCTACGTACTGGATTCCGCGTTACGTGTGGTGCCGCACGGCGTAGTGGGCGAGTTGTATCTGTCCGGCGCGCAGCTTGCTCGCGGGTACGTCGATAAGGCCGCGATGACGGCGGCACGCTTCGTCGCGGACCCGTTTCGCCCCGGCCACCGCATGTATCGCACCGGCGACCTGGTGCGCCGGCTGCCGCATGGCGGCTACGCCTATCTGGGGCGTGGCGATACCCAGGTGAAGATCCGCGGCTATCGCGTCGAGATCGGGGAAATCGAGGCCGTACTGCGAAATCAGCCTGAGGTGCATGATGCCGCCGTTGCGGTGCTGCGCCGCGATACCGGCCCAATCCTGGTGGGTTTCGTGGTTTGGCAACAAGGTCTGGAATGCGACCCGGTCCAGTTACGTGCCACGCTCATCGAACAGCTGCCGTCCTACATGGTTCCGGCCCGGGTGGTGGCGCTGCCCGCGCTGCCGGTGAACGCCAACGGCAAACTGGATGGCAGTGCGCTGGACCGGCTGGCCGGCGACGCGCTGACCCGGGTGACCGAAAATGGCGCGGCGTCGGCGTCCACCGAGACCGAACGGGTGCTGTGCGAACTGTTCGCCGAGCAGTTCAGCGGCGTGATACCGCATGTCGACGACGACTTCTTCTCACTCGGGCTGGACAGCATCATGGCAATCTCCGTGGTTCATCAGGCGCAGCGGCGCGGTATCCCGGTGAGTCCCCGAATGGTGTTGAGCTGTCCAACCATCCGCCAACTGGCCGCGGCGATCGATGCCAGCGGCGACTCGGATGGCGCGGTCGCGGTCGCCGAATACGGTGAGGTGCCGCCGCTGCCGATGGTGTCTTGGGTAAACGAGTACGGCAATTACCGGCGCTTCACCAATACCATCCTGATGCGCCTGCCCGCCGACATCGAGCGGTCGGACATTGAACTCGTGCTGCAATTGCTGCTCGATGGGCATGAGGTACTGCGGTCGATTCTGATGGAGACACCGAACGGAGCGCGGCTGGTCACCCGCGAACCCGGTGTGGTCAGCGCCGCCGATCTGCTGTCCCGGGTGGAGGTGCCGACTTCGACCGAAGCCGAATTCGGAGCAGCCGTCTCGGATTCTGCGCGAAAAGTGATGGATGAGATCGATCCGCCTGCCGGTGAGATGGTACGGGCGGTGTGGTTCGCCGGTGGCAGTAACGGTACCGGAGGCCGGCAACTGCTGTTGCTCACCATTCATCACCTGGTAGTGGACGTGGTGTCCTGGCACATCCTGGTGAGCGACATCAAGGAGGCGTGGCGTTCGGTGCAGAACGGGATGACGCCGAAAGCGCTGCCCGAGTTCACTTCCTACCGCCGTTGGTCGCAGCTGATGTGGGAGAGAGCGGCTGCACCGGAGGTTCTGGCTCAGCGCGACTACTGGAGTGCGCAGGTCCGCGATTTCGATCCCGCGCTGGGTACCCGGCATGTGGATCCGACTCGCGACACCTGGTCCCAATTGCAGGTCACCACGGTGTACACCCCGGTCGAGGTCACCGAGCGCCTGCAGGCCGCGCTCACTCGAGAAGACCGGATGCGCGAAATCTTGTTGTGCGCCGCGACGATCGCCATCGCGAGTTGGCGCCGTGTTCGCAACCAGGATCCGTCGTCGGGCGCGCTCATCGCACTGGATGGTCACGGACGGGCCGATGCCATCATGGGCACCGACACCGCGAACACCGTTGGCTGGTTCACCAATGCCTTCCCTGTGCGACTGGGCGTGGGTGCGGCCCCGCACCTCTTGGACATCGAGCGACTCGAGGCAAATCCTGAGTCGGCGCGGGCGCTACTCGACTCGGTGACCGGTTACCTCGACGGGGTCCCTTATCAGGGCTTGGATTACGGTCTGCTTCGCTACGTCCAGCGCAGCCCCGAGTTGCAGGACACAGCAGAACCGCAACTCCTGTTCAACTACATGGGCCGCCTGGACCTCAGAGGCACCACGCAAGAGCCATGGTCGCTGCTCAGTGGAGCTGAAATCGCAACGTTGCCCATCGATCCCGAGCCAGATCTACCACTGCGTTTCGCGTTGAACATGAGCGTGCTGGTAGGTGCCACCCCGGCGGGCTCTGTGCTGATCAACAACATGTTGTGGAGTGACGCCCTGTTCGTTGGCCCCGACATTGATTGTCTGACCGATTTTTGGCAGCGCGCGATCGCCGTGCTGGCGACGGGCCTGGACAGCAACTCGACCGAGAAGTAGGCCTAGAAAGGATCTTCGATGGTGCCCGGAGGGGACAGGATCAGCAGGGACGAGATCAGGGACACGATCTCGGCTCAGCTCGGTTGTGCGGCGGCCGACATCGCAGACCACGACGATCTCATCCAGTTTGGGCTCAACTCGATCCGCATGATGGCGCTGGCCGGAGGCTGGCGTAAGCGTGGCGCCGGCATCACCTTTGCGGAGCTGGCGGCCAATCCGACCGTTGAATCCTGGTATGAATTGCTCAGCGCGAAGCAGTCCGGCGCCACAGCAGCGGCGGCCGCCGCCGTGCCCGCCGATTCTGTCGCCGACGACGAGCCGTTCCCGCTGGCCCCCATGCAGCACGCCTATTGGATCGGCCGATCCGACGAACAGGAACTCGGTGGTGTCGCGGCCCATCTCTACGTCGAATTCGACGGCGGCGCAATAGATCCGCAGCGGCTGGAACGGGCGGTGGCCGATCTCGTCGCGGCACATCCGATGCTGCGCACCCGTTTCCTTGCGGACGGAACTCAGCAGACGATGCCCCGGCCCGGTCGATCGGTGTTCGAGGTGATCGATCTGCGTGGCGAAGATGCGGCGGCAGCCGAATCGATGCTGGCGGAGTTGCGCGATCGGAAAACCCACCAGCGGTTGGCAATTGAAGATGGCCAGGTCATCGACATCGCGCTGACGCTGTACCTAGATCGCAGTCGGTTGCACCTGGACGTCGATATGCTGGCCGGCGACGCGATGAGCTATCGCGTGCTGGTCACAGATCTGGCTGAGGCGTACCGCGGCGCGACGCTGCCGACTCCTGGTTACAGCTATCGCAGTTACCGCCAACGGGCCCAGAGCAACGAAGCCGCACGTGAGCGCGACCGGAAGTGGTGGCAGCGGCGTTTACCCGAGATGCCTGGTGCACCAGAGCTTCCCGCGATGTTGACGCGGGAACGCACCACGCCACACCGCACAGTCCGGTATGACCATTGGTTGGCGCCGGAAGCCAAGGAGAGACTGGTCGCGGGGGCGCATGCGCGTGGTCTCACCCCGGCCGCGGCGTTGGCGGCTGTTTTCGCCGACACCGTCGGCGGTTGGTCAGCGCAAGACAGGTTCATGCTGAATATTCCGCTGTTTCACCGCGAATCGGTGCATCCCGACATCGACCGGGTGATCGGCGACTTCACGTCGTCGCTGATGCTTGAGGTTGACTTGAGCGAAAACATGTCGGTTGCCGACCGGGCTCAAGCGATCCAGCGCAGCATGTACGAAAGTGGCTCGCATGCCGCCTATTCCGGGCTCGAAGTACTGCGAGACTTGGGCAGGCATCGGGGCGAACCGGTGCTGGCGCCGGTGGTCTTCACCAGCGCGCTCGATCTGGGCGAGCTGTTCGCGGACAACGTCACCGAAACCTTCGGTGAGCCGGTGTGGATCATTTCGCAGGGGCCGCAGGTGTTGCTGGATGCCCAGATCACCGAGCTGCGCGGCGGATTGCTGATCAACTGGGATGTCCGCGAGTCCGTCTTTCCGCAGGGCATGGTCGATGCCATGTTCACCAGGTTCATTGAGGCGGTCGGGCGCCTCGGTGAGGGTGAGCCGGGCTGGGATGCCGAGGCCGCCGTGCGATTGCCATGCGCGCAGGCGAAGGCACGTGCCGCGATCAACGCCACCGACGGTCCGGTCTCCGGACGGTGCTTGCATCAGGGCTTCTTCGCTCACGCGCAGGCCCATCCCGATGACCCCGCCGTGGCATGGGGACTGGGCGAAATGGTGGGCGGATGGAGTTACCGACAACTGGCGCAGAGTGCGCTTGCGGTCGCGGGCGCGCTGCGCTCGCACGGTGTGGGACCAGGCGACGCGGTGGCCGTCCAGTTACCCAAGGGGCCAAGTCAGATCCTGGCTGCGCTCGGAGTTCTCGCCGCCGGAGCGGCGTATGTGCCGATCGGCTTCGACCAGCCGGATGCGCGCCGCGCGAGGATTCTTCAGACCGCTGACGTTGTCGCGGCGCTCACGGTGGACGGTGCCCAGCTAAACCCCGACATCGCCTGCCTTTCCGTCGATGTGGCACGCAACCATCCAGAACCGCTGCAGGCAGCCGTGTTTCCCGATACCAGTGCGATCGCCTACGTGCTCTTCACCTCGGGCTCGACGGGTTTGCCCAAAGGTGTGGACGTCCCGCACAGCGCGGCGATGAACACCATCGACGCGGTGAACGAACTCTTCGACGTCGGGGACCGGGATCGAGCGCTCGCGTTGTCTGCCCTCGAGTTCGATTTGTCGGTCTACGACATCTTCGGCATGTTCTCGGTGGGCGGGGCAGTCGTCGTGGTCGATCAGGAGCAGCGGGCCACCGCCGCCGCGTGGGTCGAACTGATTCGCCAGCATCGAGTTTCGATCCTCAACTGCGTGCCGAGCATCCTCGACATGATCCTGGAGTCCGGCGGCGATCGTCTCGGTGAGTCGTTGCGGGTGGCGATCCTCGGCGGCGACTGGGTCGGAGCCGAACTGGCTCGCAGGCTGGCCAAGCTGGTTCCGGGTTGCCGCTTCGCCGGCCTGGGCGGAGCCACGGAGACAGCCATCCACAGCACCGTGTGCGAAGTGGTCGGCGAGCCACCGCCGCACTGGGCGACGGTGCCGTTCGGTACGCCCTTGCGCAATGTCCGGTGTCGGGTGGTTTCGCCGTCGGGCCGCGACTGCCTGGACTGGGTTCCCGGTGAACTCTGGGTGGGTGGTGCGAATGTTGCTGCGGGCTACCGCAATGACCCGAAGCGCACCGCGCAGCGTTTTGTCGAACACGACGGCATTCGCTGGTACAAATCGGGAGACATGGCCAGATACTGGCCCGACGGCACCATCGAGTTCCTCGGTCGCACCGACCACCAGGTGCAGATCCGCGGCTACCGGGTCGAACTCGGCGAGGTGGAAAACGCGCTTCGTACCGTGCCGGGGGTGCGGCATGCGGTCGCCGCCGTCGTCGGTGCGAGCGCACCCAAGCTGGTGGCGGCGATCGCCGGTGACATCGGCACCGCGACCGAAGGGCTCACCGCCGCCGTCGCGGATCTGTTGCCGAGCTACATGATTCCGACCCGCATCGAGCATCTGGATCGGATTCCGTTGACCGCCAACGGAAAACTGGATCGCCGCGCGGTGGTCGCACTGCTCGAAGCACCCGAAGCCGCGCACGGCGCACCCGACAGCGCCCCGCGCAATGAACTGGAGGCTGCGCTCGCCGAGATTGTCAGCGAGGTGCTGGGACATGCCGGCCAGAAATCGGTTAGCGTGCATGACGATTTCTTCGCCCTCGGCGGCGATTCGGTACTGGCCACCGCTGTGGTCGCGCGCGTGCGTGACTGGCTGGACGTGGACCATGCGGTGGTCACAGACCTATTCGCCACCCGGACCGTGGCCGGTTTCGCCGAGCGGCTGGACAACCGCGAGGCCGCCCGCGGGACACCGCGACGACTGGCCGTGATCGCACGCCACTACCTCGAGGTCGCAGCGTTGAGCGACGAAGAGGTGCTTGCGCAGGGCTAGGAGGTGCCGCACGCACCCCCTCGGCACTCATAGCTGGGGCACAGCTTGGCCACAGCCGTCGCAAGCATGGGTACAGCAGCGTGAATGTAACGTAACTTCAACATCAACCGAAACATCAGTCACAACAACCACATCACGCGCGGCATCCGGCACCCCGGCGTTCCACCCATTCCGCGCGAATCCCAGGGGGAGAGCAACCGTGCAGACCATCAAATCCCTAGCCATCGGTGCTGCGGCCGTGGCCGCAATCGGCGCTGCGGCGGCGGGCGTGACGTCCATCGCCAGCCCGGTCTCATACAACGTGCAGCCGGTCGTTTATGGCGCGCCGCTGCCGCTTGACCCGGCACCCGTCCCGGCGACGGCCAGTGTCCCGACCGCCGCGCAACTGAATGGCATCCTCACCAACCTCGCCGACCCCAACGTTTCGTTCTCGAACAAGGGCAATCTGGTTGAAGGCGGCATCGGTGGGACCGAGGCGCGCATCGCCGATCACCAGCTGAAGAAGGCAGCCAAGAACGGCGACCTGCCGTTGTCGTTCAGCATCGCGAACATCCAACCGACCGCAGCCGGCTCGGCCACCGCGGATGTGGCCGTCTCCGGTCCGAAGCTTTCGACACCGGTCACGCAGAACGTCACGTTCGTGAACCAGGGCGGCTGGGTCTTGTCACGCAGCTCCGCCATGGAGTTGCTGAAGGCGGCGTCGGGCTAGCCCCGGCTACCTGGTGAGCCCGCTGAGGTCGAGTTTGGCGAGGCGGTCCTGGTCGGCCAGCACGTCGATCGCGGCGACGCGTCCGTCCCGGACCACGAATCCCATGACCGCTATCGCCCGGCCGGCGACGAAGATGACCGCGCCGGCGGCTCCGTTCACGGCCGCGGCGCGCACCTCGCGCTCCGGCCCCGCGTAGCTGCCGGCCAACTTGGCCACCGCCGACGCGCCCTGGGTGCGGAACCCGGGGGTGCCAGACCCGAAATCGCCGCGCAGCACGACATCTGGATCCAGAACCGAAACCAGCCGATCGAAATCGCCGCTGCGACCGGCGGCGAAAAATGCGGCGACGGCGTCCTGCTGTGCGGTGAAATCGCTATCGGGAACAGGGCTTGCATCCTGGATGCGCCGTCGCGCGCGGCTCGCCAGCTTGCGCGTTGCCTCGGGCGACCTCTCGACGATCGGCGCGATCTGGTCAAACGGAATCGCGAAAGCGTCGTGCAGCACGAAGGCCAGGCGCTCGGCCGGCGGCAATGTGTCCAACACCACGAACAACGCCAGCCCCACCGCCTCGGTCAGCATGGCGCGGTGCTCCGGGTCGAATTCCCCGTCCGTTTCCACGATCGGATCCGGAATCCGGCCGACAAAGTCCTCAGCGGCCCGGCCCCGGCGCGTCCGCAGATTATTGAGGCAGATCCGGGCCACCACGGTGGTCAGCCACCCGTCGAGGTTGGCGATATCGTCGGATGTGCTCTTGCTCAGCCGCAGCCAGGCTTCCTGGACCGCGTCCTCGGCATCGTCGATGGAGCCCAGCATCCGGTAGGCCATCGCGCCCAGCCGCGGACGGGCGCTCTCGAAACGGGCGGCCAGCATCGTGTCGTGGGTCATCTGCGACCCGAGTCAGACACAGCGCACACCTGGCCTTCGGACAGGCCGGAAGACCCGATGTCCAGGGCGATGTTGAAGCGCGCACGCAGATTGCCCAGCGTGATGATGTGCGTCAGCCCGACAAGTTGAGCGGTGTCGAAGTGCGCGCGCAGTGCGTCGAACAACTGATCACTCACCTCGACGGGCGTGCGGGTTATTGCCGTCGCGTACTCGAGGATCAGCTTGTCTAACTCGGAGAAGCACGCGGCGTTCCGAAAATCGGACAGTGCCAGCAATTCCTCATCGGTGATTCCCCAGCCGCGTGCGATCTGCGAGCCGAGGTCGATGCAGAATTCGCAGCCCGCCGTCGTTGCAGACTTCAGCTCGGCCAGCGCGCGCTGCCGCGGGCTGAGAATGTCGAGCTTTGCCTCGGCTTGCTCAAGCCGTCCGTAGGCACGCAACAGCCGAGGGATGTGTGCATACATCCGCAGTGGTTCCAGCATGGTCGCGGTTTCGCGACCGGTCAGCTGTTTGAAGTGACGCTTGGTGAAGAAAAACGCGATCTTGGCGCCCAAGCCGGCTTCGTGGTCGGAGACTCCGGTAAGTCGTGACCCGGCAGTGTGGTTCATCGCCTACCTCCCGCAGTGTGTCGCTACCTCTTCCACTAGATCGACACCTGGCAGCACACAAACGTGACCGGCTACCCGGCCCCGCCCGCCGACATATCCATGTCGAAGACCCGAGCGTGCAGCACGGTGCGATTCCGCAGCGCCGCACGCACCGCCCGGTGCAAGCCGTCCTCGAGGTAGACGATGCCGTGCCACTTCACTGCGTGCGGGAAAAGATCGCCGTAGAAGGTGGAGTCCTCCGAGAGCAGGCGGTCCAGGGCGAGCACCGTGGTGGTGGTGACCAATTCGTCGAGCCGGATCTGTTGGGGCGGTATCTGGGACCAGTCCTTATAGGACAGCCCATGTTCCGGGTACGGCTTGCCGTCGCGCACGCCCTTGAAGATCATTCGCAGTCGCTTTCGCCTGACTTTTTCCGGCCCCACTTAACCTTCGACTGGACCCCGGGGCAAGGCTAGACCGCACCAGCATCGATAGCGTATCGGCCGCTGATCCGCAGGTTGGCAGGCCGGTTTCTGGGAAGACCGTAAAATAAACGCGGCCAGTACGTGTGCGGGAGGTGACAGACGATGGGAAGCGCTGACGAGCGTCGCTTTGAGGTGCTGCAGGCCATTGTCGCCGACTTCGTCTCCACCCATGAACCGATAGGTTCGAAGTCGCTGGTGGAACGGCACAATCTGGGCGTTTCGAGTGCCACCATCCGCAACGACATGGCCGTGTTGGAGGCCGAGGGCTACATCACCCAGCCGCACACCAGCTCCGGACGGGTTCCCACCGAAAAGGGCTACCGCGAGTTCGTCGACCGCCTCGATGACGTCAAACCGATGTCATCGGCCGAGCGCCGCGCGATTCAGGTCTTCCTGGAATCCGGCGTCGACCTCGATGACGTGCTGCGCCGCGCGGTACGGCTGCTGGCGCAATTGACCCGTCAGGTGGCCGTGGTGCAGTACCCGACCCTGTCCGCGTCGACCGTGCGCCACCTGGAAGTGATCGCCCTGACGCCGGCCCGGCTGCTTATGGTGGTTATCACCGACTCCGGCCGGGTGGATCAGCGCATTGTCGAACTCGGTGATGTCATCGATGAACACCAGCTGACTCAACTGCGTGACACCCTCGGCCAGGCGCTGGTGGGCAAGAGGCTTGCGGCGGCCTCCATCGCGGTGGCCGACATCGCCGGGCGGCTGCACGGCGGCGATCGCCTGGGCGACGCCTTGGGCCGCTCGGCGACGGTGTTGCTGGAATCGCTGGTGGACCACACCGAGGAGCGCCTGCTGTTGGGCGGCACCGCCAATCTGACCCGCAACGCGGCCGATTTCGGCGGCTCGCTGCGCTCCATTCTGGAAGCCCTCGAGGAGCAGGTCGTGGTGCTGAAGTTGCTCGCGGCCCAGCAGGAAGCCGGCAAGGTCACGGTGCGCATCGGCCATGAAACGGAGGCGGAGCAGATGGCCGGCACCTCGATGGTGTCCACCGCCTACGGCACCAGCGACACCGTTTACGGGGGCATGGGTGTGTTGGGGCCCACCCGGATGGACTATCCGGGAACTATGGCCAGCGTTGCTGCGGTTGCCATGTATATCGGCGAAGTGCTGGGTGCTCGATGATCGCGCACCAGCTTCGGAGTTTGTGGACAGCCCCGTAGGGGCTGTCTTTTATAGAGTTCAGGAAGGGCTAATCGTGGCACGCGATTACTACGGGCTGCTTGGCGTGAACAAAGGCGCCAACGACGCCGAGATCAAACGCGCCTATCGCAAGCTAGCGCGCGAACTGCATCCCGACGTCAACCCGGATGAGGCAGCCCAGGCGAAATTCAAGGAGATCAGCGCCGCGTATGAGGTGCTGAGCGATCCGGAGAAGCGTCGCATCGTCGACTTGGGCGGCGATCCGCTGGAAAGCGTTGGTGCTGCGGGCGGCGGGTTCGGCAACTTCGGCGGTCTGGGCGATGTCTTTGAGGCGTTCTTCGGCGGCGGGTTCGGTGGCGGCGGCGGGGGCCGTGGTCCGATCGGTCGGGTTCGGCCTGGTTCGGATTCGCTGCTGCGGATGCGGCTGGATCTCGAGGAATGCGCAATAGGTGTCACCAAGCAGGTAACAGTCGACACCGCGGTGTTGTGCGACCGGTGCCAAGGCAAGGGCACCAACGGCGATTCGGCGCCGGTTCCGTGTGACACCTGCGCCGGTCGCGGCGAGGTGCAGACGGTTCAGCGCTCGCTGCTGGGTCAGATGTTGACTTCGCGTCCGTGTCCTACCTGCCGCGGCGTCGGCGTGGTGATTCCCGACCCGTGCTACCAGTGCATGGGCGACGGCCGGGTGCGCGCCCGGCGGGACATCACGGTGAAGATCCCGGCCGGTGTGGCCGAGGGGATGCGGGTGCGGCTGGCCGCGCAGGGCGAGGTGGGGCCCGGGGGAGGGCCGGCCGGCGACCTGTACGTCGAGGTCCATGAACAGGCGCATGACATCTTCGCCCGCGAGGGTGACGACCTGCACTGCTCGGTATCGGTCCCGATGGTCGACGCCGCCCTGGGTGTCACGGTCAGCCTGGACGCCATCTTGGACGGCGCGAGCGAGATCACCATTCCGCCCGGCACCCAGCCGGGCGCGACGATCACGCTGCGGGGGCGCGGCATGCCGCATCTGAGGTCCAGTGTGCGCGGCGACCTGCATGTTCACGTCGACGTGGTGGTTCCGACTCGGCTGGACAACCACGACACCGAACTGCTGCGCGAGCTGAAGGGCCGCCGTGGTCGTGACGTGGCGGAGGTCCGCTCGACGCACGCCGCCAGCGGGGGGCTGTTCAGCCGGCTGCGTGAAACCTTCACCGGACGCTAGACGCAGTACTTCGAGGTCCGGGGCCTGCTGATGGTGGCCACGCTGTTCTACATCGACGAACTGCCCGATATCGGCGCAGTGGCGGTGGTGGCCGGCGACGAAGGTTTCCACGCCGCCACCGTGCGGCGGATCCGCCCGGGCGAGCACCTCGTGCTCGGCGACGGCGCCGGCGGGCTGGCCCGCTGTCAGGTGGAGCACGCGGGACGCGACGGCCTTGGCGCCCGCGTGCTGGACCGCTGGACCGTCGCGTCCAGCTGTCCGCCGGTGACCGTGGTGCAGGCGCTGCCCAAGTCCGAGCGCTCAGAACTTGCCGTCGAATTGGCCACCGAGGCCGGCGCCGACGCATTCCTGGCCTGGCAGGCGGCGCGTTGTGTCGCCACCTGGGAGGGTGCGCGGATGGACAAGGGCCTGCGCCGGTGGCGAGCGGTCGCGCGCTCGGCAGCGCGGCAATCGCGGCGGGCGCATATCCCGCCGGTCGACGGAGTGATGTCCACCAAAGCATTGACCGCGCGCGTGCGTGCCGAGGTCGCCGCCGGCGCTACGGTGCTGGCATTGCATGAGTCGGCAATCGATCGGCTAGCCGATGTGGCTCTGGCACAAGCGAACTCGGTGATGCTTGTGGTCGGACCGGAGGGTGGCATCACCCCGGACGAGATCACTGCCTTGACCGACGCGGGTGCAGTCGCGATCCGACTGGGCCCGA
>JAVROG010000012.1:0-7548 GCA_032162865.1 Mycobacterium sp.
TTGTGCAGCGAGCGTTGCGGAACCTCGGTGACCAGCCACTGCCAGGCTTGTCGCGCGGTCGGATCCAAACCGCTGGCGGTCGCGTTCTGCGCGTACGCCCGCACGCCGACCACGTAGGGGAAGTACAGCGAGTTGTAGTAACGCCACTGCTCGGTGGTGCCGAAATCGCCGCCGTCGCGGGGCTTGAGCCGCCCGATGCCGTCAGCGAGCACGGCCTTGAGTTCGTTGGCCCGCTCCAACGGGTGGTCCGGTGCGCCGCGCGCAGCCAGTCGCTCATCGATCACCGGCAACGCGGTCAGGGGGCTGGCAACCAGTTTGGTCAGATCGCCGTAGTGACCCAAGGCCCGACGGGTGAGCCTGGCGAAGGTGTCGTCGTCGACGTCGACCAGGGGATCCTCCGAACGCAGCGGCAAGGCGGCCCCGGCGTTGCGCAGCGCGGCCCGGTCAGCCCGCAGCTCCGGTGATCTCGAGAACGCCAACCGATCCAGAATGCCGGCCAGCGGGTCGGCCAACACCTGGACCGTGATTGCGATCGCCAGGCTGGTGAACAGCAGCACCGTCAGAGCGGTCTGCGCGGTGGGCTCATCGCGGGTCACCGCCAGACCGACCAGCGCCTGGCCACCGAACAACACCGTCACGGCCGAACAGCCGGCGAACGAACGCAGCATGTCTGCGCGCAGGGCCTGGCCCTCGTCGAACGCGTCCCACAGGGCCACCGCGACACCGAGCAGCAGCACATCGAAACCCGTCGAAGCCAGCGCAAGCCAGCTGGGCACCAGCCCCAGCGGAATGATCAGGATGGCATTGGCCAGCGCGAAGAACAGCGTTGCGAGAACGACGGCACCGGTGACTGAGGTAGGCCCGGCGGGCCGGAGCACCTTGACGGCCATCGCGCCCAGCGTGGACACCGAGATCACGGCGAACATCAGCCAATGGCCCAACCGCAGCGGACCGATCACGCTGCCGGCCACCATCGCGGCAATCAGCGTCAACACGGCGACGGCGCCCACGAGCATCAGCTCAGGAGTTCGCCGCCGGGAACTGTCGGACGGGCGGCCCAATTCGAGGAGCACCGCGAACCACGCCACGCCCGGGACCGCGACCAGGTAGACCTCGACCTGGCTGAGCAGCTGGGCGTGCTGGGTTTGGATGCTGGTGGTCCGCACCGCGTCTAGGGCCACCACCAGCGCAAAACCGCAAAGCCCGATTGAAGCCAGTACGAGTACCGGCTTGCGCGGATCACGGGCCAGCAGATAGAGCCCGAGCCACCCGCTCAGCGTGAACACCACCGCCGACAGCGCAGCCATTTAACCAGTGTGGCACGCGGAAAATTATGGCCCTACTTGCCGTATCTGCGGTGCCGATGGCTGTAGTCCCGCAGTGCGCGCAAAAAATCGACGCGGCGGAATGCCGGCCAGTGCGCCTCGGTGAACCACATCTCCGAGTAGGCGCTCTGCCACAGCAGAAAGCCGGACAGGCGCTGCTCCCCCGAGGTGCGAATCACCAGGTCTGGGTCGGGTTGCCCTGAGGTGTAGAGGTTTTCGGAGATCCCCTCCACCGTTACCGCTTCGATGAGTTCCTCGGCCGTGGCCCCGTTGGCAAGTTGCTTGCCTAACAACGCCCGGACCGCGTCGACGATCTCCCGACGGCCGCCATAGCCCACTGCGACGTTGACATGGAAAGGCGCGTTGGACGGACACGAATCGACGGCGACGCGCAGCCGTCGAGCCGTTTCATCGCCCAGTAGCTCGAGATCGCCGACGGTTCGCACGCTCCACCGATTGGCCGGCGCACAGATCTCTTCGACGACATCGGTGATGATCTCGATCAGCGCGCGCAACTCTTCGGGGTCGCGTTGCAGGTTTTCCGTGGAGAGCAGGTAAATGGTGGTCATTTCGATGCCGGCCTCCTGGCACCAACGCAGCATCTCGGCGATCTTGACGGCACCCATCCGGTAGCCGACATTGACGTCGTCGTAGCCCAGGCTCCGCGCCCACCGCCGGTTCCCGTCACACAACACCGCGATGTGACGCGGCAGTTCGGACCGTGCAGCTGCCAACCCCTGCCGTAGTCGCAGCTCGTAGAGCCGGTACAACGGCTCCTTGAGCCGCGGCGGGATGATATCCACGAACACCAACACTACTGTGACCAAGACCAAACGCCGCGAGCGATTCTGGCCAATCTCACGTCACGTCGCTCAGGTCTATTTCAGACAATCCCGCTACGCTTATCCGTGACAACGACCGCTATTCAGCAAGACGGGGCCACTTACGAGATGAGCAGCCAGAACAGCACGCTCACCAGCGCAGAGGCGGAATCCGAGAGCGATACGCCCTTGGACGCTGCGCAGAATGCCGCCCACCACATCGTTGAGGGCGTCGCCAAGGTTTTGACCAAACCGCGCTTCCGCGGCTGGATCCACGTGTACTCGGCGGTCACCGCCGTGTTCGCGGGCGCCTCCCTGGTCGCTGTGTCGTGGGCGGTGGACTCGACCAAAGCCGGCCTGGCGACGATGCTCTACACCTTCGCCACAATCATCATGTTCACGGTCAGCGCCACCTATCACCGGATCAACTGGAAGTCCGAGACCGCCCGTAAGTGGATGAAGCGCGCGGACCACTCGATGATCTTCGTGTTCATCGCCGGCAGCTACACGCCCTTCGCCCTACTAGCCATGCCAGGTCATGACGGGCATGTGGTGTTGGCGATCGTGTGGGGCGGCGCGCTGGCCGGGATCCTGCTGAAAATGCTATGGCCGTCGGCGCCGCGCTGGGTCGGAGTGCCGCTGTACATCCTGCTGGGCTGGGTTGCGGTCTGGTACACCGCGACGATCCTGCACAACGCCGGGGTGACAGCGATGGTGCTGCTATTCGTCGGGGGCGCCCTGTACAGCATCGGCGGAATCCTTTACGCAGCGCGCTGGCCCGACCCGTGGCCGTCGACGTTCGGTTACCACGAGTTCTTCCACGCCTGCACGGCGGTCGCGGCGATCTGCCACTACATCGCCATGTGGTTCGTGGTCTTCTGAGCGTCTGTCAGAGCTGAGTCACGTCGGCGGGTGACCAGTAGGCCTTCATCGCGGTGACCTTGCCGCGGTCGTCAAACACCATCGTCTCGATGGGCTCGATCCGCATCTTGCCGTCACCGACGGTGATCGTCAGCCGAAAATGAAACGCCGCCTGGTGACCGGAGACTCGCAGCGTCACCAGCTCGCATTCGCGTTCCAAGCCGGTCACCGCCGAATAAAAGCCGCGAATGGCACGAGTGCCGATATGCACCTCCCCGCCCACCGGATCCTCGAGCGTGGCGTCGTCGGCGTAGAAATCGGCCAGATCATCGGCGCTGCCGGTGACCACCGTCGCGATGTAGCGGTGGACCGTGTCGGTGATCGCTTGGACACTCTCGGCGGTATTCGGCATGTGACGCACGGTACTACTCGGGTACTCCAAGAGCGGCCGCGAGTTGGTCTGTGCCGGTCACCGGCAGGTCGCAGACACGACCACGACACACGTAGGCAGCGTCGGCCCCGGCCACCCGGCCGCGCCCGGCCAGCAGCGGCGACGAGTCCACCTCGCCGCCGACGACGATCGCCCCGCCGGGAGCCAGCCGGCGGGCCTCGCCCAGTAGCGACGACGGCTCGACGCAGGCGACCGCGATCTGCAGCGGCCCGCGCACCGCGGCTTCGGCCACCGCCAGCCAGTGCCCGGCCGAACGCGGCGCGCGGGCCAGCAACACCGAGTGCGCACCCAGGGTGTCGCCAGCCACCTGCAGATACCGCTCGGCTCGAGCGCCGTCGACCAGGTGAGCGGCGCTGAGTAGCGCCTCGGTGATCGACGAGGCCCCCGACGGCGTGGCTCCGTCCGACGGATCAGCGGGTCGCACTACGAGCCGTTCGGCGTCGTCGGCGGTGTCGAACCAGCGGCCGGGGCGCTGTGGATCGCCGAAATGTTGCACGGCCGTGTCCAGCAGGCCAGTGGCCGCGGTGAGCCAGGCTTGCTCGGCGCTCAGCTGATAAAGCGCCAGCAATCCAGTGGCCAGCATCGCGTAGTCCTCCAGGATGGCCGCGCTGTCGCCGACTACCCCGCCCAGGCTCGCACGCCGCAGCCGCCCGTCGACGACATGCAGGTTCAGCAACGCGGCGGCGCATCGCTCGGCGGCGTGTGCCAGACCTGGATCATCCAGCGCGACACTGGCTTCGGCGAGCGCGGTGATCGCCAACCCGTTCCAGGACGTGACCACCTTGTCGTCGCGGCCCGGCTGGACGCGACCGAGCCGGGCCGCCAGCAATTGGGCGCGGATCCTCTCGAGGCGTTGCGGATCGTCGGGGTCGCTGAGCTGTTGCAATACCGATGTCCCGTGCTCGAAGGTCCCTATCGCGGTGACGCCGAAAACCGCTGCCGCCCAACGGCCGTCGTCGGCGCCTAGAACATCGGTCAACTGTGCGGGGGTCCAGACATACGTCGACCCCTCGCGGCCGTCGGCGTCGGCGTCCAGCGACGACGTGAACATGTCGCGGTCGGCAAGGTCGTCGAGCAGAAATCGTGCCGTCTGCGCGGTGACCCGGCGGGCCAGCGGATCCCCCGTCCGGCGGGCCCAGTGCGCGTACGCGCGCAGCAACTGCGCGTTGTCGTAGAGCATCTTCTCGAAATGCGGCACTACCCAGGCGTTGTCGACGCTATAGCGGGCGAAACCGCCGGCGACCTGGTCGTAGATGCCACCGCGGGCCATCGCGGTGCCGGCGTGTGCCACCGCCTGCAACACCGCCGCCGACCGGGTGCGCTCGAAATTGCGCAGTAACGCCTCCAGCAGCGCCGATGGCGGGAACTTGGGTGCGGTGCCCCAGCCGCCGTGGACGGGGTCCTGTTCGCGCAGAACTGCGGCGACGGCGTGGTCGCACAGTTCGGGTGCGATATCGGGTCCACCGCCGGTCAATCCCGAACTCAGCGAGCGCAGCTCCCCGGCAATGTGATCGGACGCCTCCTCGACCTCACCGCGGCGCTCCCGCCATGTCTCGGTGACGGCCGCGAGGAGCTGCAGAAAACCCGCCTTGGGGTAATAGGTCCCGCAGAAGAAGGGCCTGCCGTCGGGAGTGAGGAAGCACGTCATCGGCCAACCGCCCTGCCCGGTGAGCGCGACGGTGGCGTTCATATAGACCGCGTCGATGTCGGGACGTTCCTCCCGGTCCACCTTGATGCAGACGAACCCGGCGTTCATCACGGCGGCCACCTCGTCGTCCTCGAACGACTCATGGGCCATGACATGACACCAGTGGCAGGCGGCGTAGCCGATGGACAGCAGGATCGGCACGTCGCGCGCCGCTGCGTCGGCAAGTGCCGATGGCGTCCACTGCCGCCAGTGCACCGGGTTGTCGGCGTGCTGACGCAGGTACGGGCTGGTCGCCTGGCCGAGGGTGTTCGTCCCGGCTGGGTCAGTCGGGCGCACGAGCGGATCCCGGCGGTGGGGCAGATCCGTCGGTGCCGGGCCCCGGGCCCTCGTTCTCTTCCCCGACCACCGCGTCCGTCCCTTCGCCGGCAGCCTGATCCGGCTCGGGATTCTGCCGATCGAATGATTCGGGGACCTTCTTCAGTTGCCTGTTCATCGACCGCACCAAGAACACCGTGGCTATCACCAGCGCAACGACAACCAGGAGCCCGATCGGACTGGCCTTACCGAAATCGGGACCGTTGTTCTTGGTACCGCCCTCAGCAATCACGGTGAGTAGAAGGTGGCTCACCAGTCCTCGATTCCCTCGAACAGATCGGTCTCGGGCAGGGCGGCCGGGACGCGCGAGCGGGCTAACTCGAATTCTTCGGTCGGCCAAAGCCGTTCCTGCCACGAAAGCGGGGCGGCGAAGAATTCGGCGTTGGGGTCGATCTGAGTGGCGTGCGCGCGAAGCGCATCGTCACGCTGACCGAAATACGCCGAGCACTCGACGCGGGTGGTCACCCGTGCTGCCAAGTGGTCATTTTTCGGAAGCCAAAGATCAAGCCATTTCCCGAACGGACCTTCCTGGCCGTGCTTGGCGAATTCGTCCTGTAGCAGCTGCATCCGGGCCCGCAAAAAACCGTGGACGTAGTAGAGCTTGGACACCGTCCAGGGCTTGCCCGCGTCCGGGAAGCGACAATAGTCACCGGCCGCCTCGTAGGCAGCGATCGACACCTCGTGACAGCGGATGTGGTCGGGGTGGGGGTAGCCGCCGTTCTCGTCATAGGTGATCATCACGTGCGGCTGGAACTCGCGGACCACCCGCACCAATGATTCGGTGGGCCGCTCCAGCGGCTCTAACGCGAAACAACCTTCGGGCAGCGGTGGCAACGGGTCGCCCTTGGGGAGACCCGAGTCGACGTAGCCCAGCCAGGTGTGCTCCACGCCGAGGATCTCGGCCGCCTTAGCCATCTCGTCCCGGCGGATTTCGTGGATGTGTCCGTGCACGTCAGGCAGGTCCATCGCCGGATTGAGGATGTCGCCGCGTTCGCCGCCGGTCAACGTCACCACCAGTACCCGATGACCCTCAGCGGCATACCGGGCAAGGGTCGCGGCGCCCTTGCTGGATTCGTCGTCGGGGTGGGCATGCACCGCCATCAACCGCAGATTGCTCACGTGCTCCCTAGTCCGTCCGCGGGCCGCCCACCGACCCTGTAACTGCCCCCTATACTTCCAGTTCTCCAATACCCCACAACTCCCCAGGGCATGGCTGAACACTTGACTGAAGGTTCCACCTCGCGTCCCGAGGCGCGCTACGGCCGCACCCGGTTGTCCCGAAAATCGCGACGCCGCGTCGCCATCGGCCTGGGCGCGCTGGTCCTGGTGGCGGGCGTGGGCCTTGCGCTGGTCGGTTACCAACGGATCGGCACCGGCCCGGTCACCGGCACGCTGGCCGGTTACCAGTTGATTGACGACGAGACGGCGTCGGTGACGATCAGCGTGACCCGCAAGGACCCGTCACGCCCGGTGGACTGCATCGTGCGAGTGCGGTCCAAGGACGGTGGCGAGACCGGCCGCCGGGAGGTGCTGGTGCCCCCGGCCAACCAGGCCACGGTGCAGGTGACCACCACCCTGAAATCCGGCAAGCCGCCAGTGCTGGCAGACGTATACGGCTGCGGCACAGACGTGCCCGGTTACCTGCGGCCGTCCTAAGGGGCAACGAACGCCGAACTGCGGCTATGTCAGTCATCGACTGTTTGTGCAGTGGTAACATCGGACAATGCACGGTCCTGCTGGGACCGTGTATTGCTGCATTAAAGGCCGTGACCGGAACCAAGTGGCAGCTACCGGGTTGGGGACCCGTAAACACCCGAAAGCGGGATCAGAACTTACGCGGTTACGCGGAACGAGGAACAAGGAGCGCCACGAGATGACGGACACTCAGGTGACCTGGTTGACCCAGGAGTCGCATGACCGACTGAAGACCGAGCTCGACCAGCTGATCGCGAATCGTCCAGTCATCGCCGCTGAAATCAACGACCGCCGCGAAGAAGGCGACCTGCGCGAGAACGGCGGCTACCACGCGGCCCGCGACGAGCAGGGCCAGCAGGAGGCCCGCATCCG
>JAVROG010000013.1:0-10286 GCA_032162865.1 Mycobacterium sp.
CAGGCGATGGATCTGTACCCGGCGGCGCGTCGGGTGTTGTTGACCGCCTACGCCGATACCCACGCCGCTATCGACGCGATCAACGTCGTAGACCTCGATCACTACCTACTCAAGCCGTGGGACCCCCCGGAGGAGAAGTTCTACCCCGTCGTCGATTCGCTGTTGGCAGCATGGAAACGGACGCCGGAACGCCCCATCCCCCACACCAAGGTGATCGGTCACCGCTGGTCGGAACGATCCTGGCAGGTCCGAGACTTCTTGGCCCGCAACGGACTTTTCTACACCTGGTTCATGGCCGATGAGCCCGCCGGCCAGCAGCTCTTGCAGGCCGCCGGCGAGGACGGCCTGCGGCTTCCGGTTGTCGTCACAGATCGCGGCCAGCCTCTGGTCGAACCCACCGACGCCCAACTGGCTGACACTCTGGGCCTGACCACCACGCCGTCGGAGAAGTTCTATGACCTCGTCGTCATCGGCGGTGGCCCAGCGGGGCTGGCGGCCGCCGTCTACGGCGCGTCGGAGGGATTGCGGACGGTGCTGATCGAACGAACTGCAACCGGCGGCCAGGCGGGCCAGAGCTCACGAATCGAAAATTACCTGGGCTTTCCAGACGGGGTGTCAGGCAGTCAACTCGCTCAGCGCGCACGCCAGCAAGCGGAAAAGTTCGGCGCCGAACTCATCACCGCCCGGACCGCCACCGCACTGGAGGTAAGTGGATGCGCTCGGACCGTCCGGTTCTCTGACGGCGGCTCCGTTGATACCCACGCAGTCATCGTGGCCACCGGTGTCGCCTACCGGCAACTGGCGGCCACCGGCTGCGACGAATTGACCGGCCGCGGCGTCTACTACGGAGCGGCCACATCCGTCGCATCGGACTGCGCGGACGAGGTGGTCTATGTGATCGGCGGAGCCAACTCGGCGGGGCAGGCCGCAATGTATCTGTCGCGGGAGGCCGAATCGGTGACCATCGTCGTGCGTGCACCCTCGCTGACCGCGTCCATGTCGTATTACCTGATCCAGCAGATCGAACAGAATCCCAAGATCACGGTCCGTACCTGCACCGAGGTGCGGGACGTCGGAGGATCCGACCACCTGGAAAAGCTCACCCTGTTCAACAACCAGACCGGAGAGGCCGAGGAAGTCGGCTGCGGCCGGATGTTCATCTTCATCGGGGCCGCACCGCGCACCGAGTGGCTTGACGGAGTACTCGCCCGCGATGACCACGGCTTCATCCTGACCGGGCCCGATTTGCGCAACGCCTGCGGCTGGATATTGGACCGGCCGCCGCACCACCTGGAATCCAGCGTGCCGGGTGTGTTCGTCGCGGGCGACGTACGGTCGGAGTCCGCCAAACGGGTCGCGGCCGCCGTCGGCGAGGGATCGATGGCCGTCATGCTGGTCCACCGTTATCTCGCGGAGGCGTAGCGCCATGGCCCAACCGTGTCAGCCCGACGAACTACGAACGCTGTTCCTGTTCGAAGCGCTCACCGATAAGCAACTTGCGGTCCTGTGCGCCGCGGGCCACCTGGAGGATTACCAACCGGGCCCCATTTGTACCGAAGGCGAACCGGCCACGTGCTTCTACGTCCTCATCGACGGGGAGCTAGCGATGTCGAAGCATTCTGGCGGACAAGACATCGAAACCAATCGGACATCGCAACGCGGCGTGTACTGCGGCGCCTGGAAGGCATTCACCGGCAGGCCACAACAGACCTACGACGTATCAGTGCACGTGACCAGGCCGTCGCGGTTCTTCGTCATGGACGCGCCCGCGTTCGCTCATTTCATGCAGGACCAGTTCCCGATGGCGGTCCATCTGCTCGACGGCATCGCCATCGGCACCGAGCGAACCCGCCGCATCATCGACAACCGCGAGAAGCTGCTGGCATTGGGCCAGTTGTCGGCTGGGCTGACCCATCAGTTGAACAATCCCGCCGCCGCCACCGCGCGGGCGGCCGCTGAACTGCGCGACCGAGTGGCCGGGATGCGGCAGAAGCTGGCGATGCTCGCCGATGGCACCGTCAGTCCCAGGGCGCTGCAGGCGTTGGTACGACTCCAGGACGAGGTCGCCGAGCAGGTCGGCAAGGGCTCGTCACAGCAGATGAACGCCATGCAGACCGCCGACCTCGAGGACGCCGTCGGTGAGTGGCTCGAGGCCCACGGCATCGACGGCGGCTGGGACATCGCACCGACATTCGTCGAAGCCGGCATCGACCTCGACTGGCTGGAGCGAACGTCCGCGACCATCGACGAGCTGGACGCCTCGACGTCCCTGGAGAAGGCGATCCGGTGGCTCAGCTGCACCGTCGAAGGCGAGCTGCTGATGAACCAGATCCTGGAAGCGAGCAATCGAATTTCGGCGCTGGTGGCCGATGCCAAGCAGTACTCGCAGTTAGATCGGGCACCATTCCAGGTGACCGATGTGCACGCACTGCTGCGAAGCACACTGGCGATGTTCGCCGACCGATTGGCCAAAGGCGGCGCCAAGGACAACGCAGCCATCTCGGTGGTCAAAGAGTTCGATCAATCTCTACCCGAAATCCCCTGCTATCCGGGCGATCTCAACCAGGTCTGGACAAACATCATCGACAACGCCATCGCCGCCATGCGGCCCCAGGGGGGAACTCTGACGCTGCGAACCTCGCGAGACGGCGACAATATGGCGAGGGTCGAAATCTGCGACACCGGCCCCGGAATCCCCGAGGACGTACGCGATCACATCTTCGAACCATTCTTCACCACCAAACCGTTCGGCGAAGGCACTGGGCTCGGCCTCGATCTGGCATGGAACATCGTCGTCAAGAATCACAGTGGGGATCTGCGGGTGGAGTCCACGCCGGGTGATACGCGGTTCATCGTGCTGCTACCGCTTGAAATGCCCGCCGCGGGCGAGTAGGCCCTGTTAGGAGCCGGACTTCGTTCGCACCGTTCTTTTTTTCACAGCCCCTTTCGGTGCAAATCGTCCTCATGGTGCGCTCCGGGCGTGGCAGCGCTAACGGGCAGAATGGCCGTCCGGCGATGGTCGGACCCCTCGGATTGGTACTGCTCCCTATTGGGAGTCTTTCACTGGTGATCCGTATCCGCGTAAGGAGTCGGGACGCAGCATCGCGGTGACGGTGGCGACGGTTTCGGGTTCGCCGACGGGTTCGGGAAGTCCTGGTTGTGGGCAGCGTCCCCACAGCAGCAGTGTCCTTGCCGCAGGATGACATTCGACGAGGGCGTAGGTTGCATCGGGTGGAGCGGGTTCGATGGTGGTGACCGATCCTCCGGTGACCGCGATATCAGTGGCGTTGGACGAGCGCAGGATGACCGTTTGGTGTTCGCCTGCGCGAGGCGGAAATACGTTTGTCCGCATGGCGGCGACCGTGGTGGCGGCGTGCGCACTGAAGCGCGGATCGCTGAGCGCGCTGATGCTGATGTCGTCGTTGCCGGTAATGTCCCACCGGTGAAGGATCAGTTCGCTTTCGCTGTGCAGCAACAGCGTTGGTGCGTCCAGTAGCGCGCCGGTAAACGCGACCCGGCGGTTCGGGCCGGCCTGCGACAGTCGCTGCACGGCAATGGTGGCTCGTAGCGCTTGCCGAAAGAATTGTCGTCGCAACTTATTTGGCGCCAGTGCGCGATAAGGGCCCTCGCGTTGTTCGAAGTCGCGGGTCGGGCGCGGCGGCGCTCCGGAGAGTTCGAGCTCGATCAGATCGGCGATCTCGGCCGAGCCGGCAGCCAGGTGCGCGGTCAGCTCGTGCACGGTCCATCCCGCACACCGTGTCGGTGCGTGGGGATCGGTGGACTGCAGCGTCTGCGCGAAGGCAACGAATGCCTCCTGAGCAGGTGGGTGGGCTAGTCGCAGCAGCTCGATGGTACCGGGCAGCTCGGCAAGTGCCCACGCGCATGCCGCTTGGACGGTCTGGCGCTCGAGTGCACCGGTCAACAGTTTGTTCATGCGTCTTACGAGATCACCTGACCACCGTTGGGTGCTGGCGGTTTTTCGACTTCACGATGACCAGCAACTCGCAAGTCGCGGCCGAAATGCCGCGATGCTCGACTCCTATCTCGCGTGGGCCTATCGTCATCATTGCGGTCTTCTACCTGACCCCCACCGCGCTTTCGATCACCCCGCAGAGGAGAAGCCATGGTGACTACTTTGGAGCTAACCAGCAGCGGGGCAGCACATTTCGACGAAGGCAATGTCTATTTCATCGGCAACGCCACCACCTTGATCCGGTTCTGCGGTCTGACGATCCTGACCGATCCGGCCTTTCTGCACAAAGGCGAGCATGTCTATCTCGGGCATGGCATTTGGGCGCGGCGCGAAGTCGAACCGGCCTGCCAGATCGCCGACCTGCCGCCGATCGATCTGATCGTCTTATCGCACTACCACGGCGACCATTTCGACGACGTTGCCGCGAAAGAGCTCGACAAGAACCTGCCCATCGTCTCCACGGCTGACGCGGTAGGAAAGCTCAGCGCGTTGGGCTTCGACCAGGGCCATGCCCTCGACACGTGGGAATCCCTCGAGGTGCACAAAGGCGATGCGGCCCTGTCCATCACGGCGATGCCGGGAAAGCACGCCACCGAAGAGGAAGTCAACGAACTGCTGATGCCGGTCAACGGACACCTGCTCGACTTCAGCCGCCGTGGCGATCACCTGTACCGGCTCTACATCACCGGCGACACCATGCTGGTCGACGATCTTGAGGAAATTCCGCGCCGCTACCCCGACATCGACCTGGGACTGATCCACACCGGAGGCACCACTTTTCTCATCACTGTTGTCACGATGACCGGTGAGCAAGGAGTCAGGGCCGTCGAGATCACCAAACCCCGCACCGCCATCCCGATTCACTACAACGACTTTTCGGTCTTTTTGTCGGGCCTCGACGACTTCCAGAAGGCCGCCGAAGCCTCCACCGCGACAACAAAATTCGTCTACCTCGCGCACGGCGAGACCTACACGTTCACACCCGACGCATGATCCGGAATCGTCAACGTGACTGCGGAGCCGGGGCGGAACTTTTCCATCTACAAGAGAGACAATCGCCTCATGCCCACCGAACCCCCACATCCCCCACCCGCACCGAAACCGCCGCGGGTGCACGTCACGCCCGAGGACTTGGAGAGGTTCGGCGACGAGGATCTGATGCGGCGGGAGTCAAACGACGACTGGCTGCGCGATGAGACACCCCCGCATCACGGTCCGTAGCACGCCGCGCCGATCACGCCGCCTGCTACCAATTGCTCGGCGAGTAGTCCTTGAGGAAGCAGCCGTGCAAGTCTTCGCCTAACTCCCCCCGGACGATCGGGTCGTACACGCGGGCGGCGCCGTCGACAAGGTCCAGCGGGGCATGGAAGCCCTCGTCGGCAAGCCGCAGCTTGGTCGGGTGTGGACGCTCGTCGGTGATCCAGCCCGTGTCGACGGCGGTCATCAGGATGCCATCCTTATCGAGCATCTCGGCTGCACTGGTGCGGGTGAGCATGTTCAGCGCGGCTTTTGCCATGTTGGTGTGCGGATGCCCTGGCCCCTTGTACGCCCGGCTGAACTGCCCCTCCATCGCCGACACGTTCACGACGTACGTGCGCCGGGAAGGCGAGGCGGCCAGCGCAGGGCGCAGCCGGCTCACCAAAATGAACGGCGCGGTCTGGTTGCAGAGCTGAACCTCGAGCAATTCCATCGGGTCGATCTCATGCACGCGTTGAGTCCAACTGTTGATTGACGCCGTATCGGGTAGCAGGCCGCCCGCGTCGATAGCGGTGCCGGCGGCGATCCGCTCCGGGGACGCGCTGCGGGCGGCGAGCGCCAGTTCGGTCACTGCGTGCGGAGCGCGGTGCTCGGCGAGGCTGCCGGCAAGCGCCGCGGGATGGGCGTCGCTGACGCGGTCGAACGTGACCATGTCGACAAGTTCGGGGGGCGGGGTGCGCTCCGCCTCGACGAGCGCCGCATAGGAGCCCGGGGGTCGGCGTACCGTCTGGGCGGCGTTGTTGATCAAAATGTCCAGGGGGCCGTCCGCCGCGACGGTGTCGGCGAGCGCGACGACCTGAGCGGGGTCGCGCAGATCGATCCCGACGATGCGTAGCCGGTGCAGCCAGTCGGAACTGTCGGGCATCGCCGCGAAGCGGCGCACGGCGTCGTTCGGAAAGCGAGTGGTGATTGTGGTGTGGGCACCGTCCCGGAGCAGTCGCAACGCGATGTATATGCCGATCTTCGCGCGGCCACCAGTGAGCAGGGCTTTCCTACCGGTGAGGTCGGTGCGGGCGTCGCGCTTGGCGTGGCTGAACGCGGCGCATTCCGGACAGAGTTGGTGATAGAAACCGTCCACCAATGTGTAGTGGTTCTTGCACATATAGCAGGCACGGGACCGTAACAACGTTCCCGCGGACGCCCCGACCGCGGTCGACACGAGGGGTAGGCCCGCAGTTTCGTCGTCGATGCGGCCGGGCGCACCGGTGGCGGTGGCCGCGGTGACGGCGTGATCTGCAGCCGCCACGGCATCGCGCTTGGCGTGGCGGCGGGCTTTCTTGACTGACTTGAATATGCCCGCAGTGGCCCGACGCACGGCAACGGCATCGGGATGCTCGGGCGGCAAAGACTCGATGTCGGCCAGCACCATCAGGCATGTATTGAGCTTGTCCGGGTCGATCGCGTTCACCGTGGAAGCGTACGGGGCGTACCGCCCACGCGAAGAGTCAGCGAGTCAGGCCAGCCCACCAAAACGAGTACGCGTTCGCTAAGTTGCAGACAACTGCAATATTGCAGTTAACTGCACATATGCGATACGCTCGCCCACGGCGGCTCCGCTGCGGGGTCGCCGAGATCCCGAAGAGGAGCGGCGATGAGTGCGCCAACTTACACCTCGGCCACGGAATTCATGGACGACCCGATCGACTTCTTCGGGCGGTCCTATACGCGGATGCATACAATCCCCCGCGCTGAACTCGAAGAGATGCAGCGACAGGCAATGGGCATCCGGTTCCGGCAGCACTACGACACCATCGAAATGCTTCGCAAGGTGGCCGACCGGCTCGAGATCGCAGAACTCAAAGAAGTTAACGACGTTGTCCCGCTGATGTTCTCGCACACAGCATTCAAGTCCTATCCGGCCAGTCTCATCGATAAGAAGCGGTTCGACCTGATGACCAGGTGGTTGGACAAGCTGACCAGCTATGACCTGTCGAACGTCGACACGGCCGGATGCAACAGCATCGACGAGTGGATCGACTGCCTCGATGTTCAGACCCCGCTGCAGGTAATTACGTCCAGCGGGACCACCGGCACGATTTCGATCCTTCCCAAGGACAAGCGCGGCGCCACAGAAGGCATGGTGCTGTGGAAGATCTGCCTGTTCCAGACCTTTGGCCAGGAACCGACAGAAGACGAGCTGAACCCGAAGGTCGACGTGATCTGGCCCAACTTCGCGAGCGGAAAGCTCGGACACCTGCGAATTGCGCAGATGATCAAACAGGGGTTCACCGGCGGCGACGAATCCAAATTCCATCCGCTCTACCCGGGATCGGTGGAAACCGACCTGATGTTCCTGGCGTCAAAAATGCGCGCGGCGGCCTCCCGCGGCGAATTGGACCGCCTCGAAATCGATCCGGCACTGGCCGCCCGCAAGGACGAATTCATCGCCTTGCAGATGCGCCAACCCCAGGAACTGGATGCGTTCTTCGTCAAGATCACCGAAAAGTTGCGCGGCCGTCGGGTTTTCATGACCAGTGCTTACCCTCAGATGTACGAGATTGCCAGGGCTGGCCTGGAGCGCGGCGTCAGAAACGTTTTTGCAAAGGACTCCGCGATCCTCACCGGCGGCGGAATGAAGGGCGTGGCCCTGCCTGAAAACTTCATGGAAGTCATCATGGAGTTTCTCGGCGTCGACAAGATTCAGCAAGGCTACGGCTTCTCCGAGTCGAGCACGTTCCACTGGGCATGCGAGCAAGGTCGCTACCACGTGATGCCGTGGGTCATCCCATTCATCCTTGATCCCCACACCAGCGAGCCACTCCCGCGCACCGGACGCCAAACCGGCCGGGCAGCGGTCTACGACATCCTCCTGAAGGCGCACTGGGGCGGTGTGATCTCCGGCGACGAGGTCACCATCGACTGGGATCAGCTGTGCCCGTGCGGCCGCACCAGTGTCGCGTTCGAGAAGGACATCATCCGCTACAGCGAAAAAGCTGGCGTCGAGGATGACCGAATCACCTGCGCGGCAACCCAGGACGTCCAGAACGAGGCCATCGACTTCATGAAGGGCATCGACCTGTGAAGGCCGCGTACACGGTCCCACTTTTCTTGCGTGGACAACTCATCACCGACGATCTGGTGTCGTTCGGAACCCGCAGCGGTACAACCCAATTCCAGGCTCCCGACATGGCCAAGTACGTCGACCAGCTACCGCTGAAGAGTCCCGGCGACATGACCGACCTCTGCGCTGTGAGTTTCGACGAGATCCTCGATGTGCTCGAAGCGCTGGGTGAGGCGTTGAATTTCGACACGAACGCCCATCTGCAGGAGGCCTACGAAGCTTCCCTGCTGGCCAACGTCCTGCCGCCAGAGATGATGCGCAACAGCTACCAGATTCTGCGCCCGTTGTTCGCCCGCGACCACGTCCTCGAGGTGGCCGAGACCCAGGTCGGCCTGGACTACCTCAACGGCTGGGTGCCGCACAGGCTCATCGACGGACGGGAACTGAGGGTGCGCGCCTTCGGGTCTCGCGTGCTGCACATCCCGGCCGGAAACGGCGGGTTGGTCTCGGCGGTCACGATTCTGCGCTCGGTGATCACCCGCTCAGACACCATCATCAAAGCCCCATCAAACGACCCGCTGACTGCCATCGCGATCGCTCGGACCCTCGCCGAGATCGCCCCTGGTCATCCGATCACCACGCACCTGGCGGTCGGCTACTGGAAGGGCGGTGACCTTGCTGTCGAAGAAATCCTTTACCAGCCGCAGCACATCGAAAAGATCGTCGCCTGGGGCGGTTTGGCGTCAGTCAAACACGTCACTCGTTACATCCAGCCCGGCCTGGAGCTGATCGCATTGGACCCCAAGCGCAGCGCGACCATCATCGGTGCAGAAGCCTTCGCTGATGAGGCCACAATGCGCGACGTCGCGGCCCGCGCGGCCGTCGACATCGGCGTCGCCAACCAGGAGGGCTGCGCAAACGCTCGCGTCATCTACGTGCTGTCTGGCACTGACGACGCCGGCCTGGCAAACGCCAACAGGCTCGGCGAGATGATTTACCGCGAGCTCGTAACGTTGCCGTCATTCATCAGCACCCCGCCGCTGTACCCAAACCGCGATCTGTTCGAACATGTGGACTCTTCGCGCATGGCCGACGATTTCTACCGGGTTTTCGGCGGCGAACGCCGTGAGGGTGCAATCGTCGTATCGCAGTTCGATGAGCCCGTCGACTACTCACCGATGCTGTCGGGCCGTGTGGCCAATATCGTGCCGGTCGACCGAATCGACCAAGTCACTCGTGCGGTCAACGCCTACACTCAAACGATCGGCATCTATCCCGAGACCCTCAAACACTCACTGCGCGATACGCTTCCGCTCTTCGGTGCACAACGCCTCACCAGCCTCGGCTATGCGTGCAGCGTTGCCATCGCTATGCCGCAAGATGCGATAGAGCCGATCCGGCGGATGTGCAAATGGATCGTCGACGAGGAATGTGACCCCGAGGTCGTGATCCCGCTATGGCGCCTGGCCCAGCGCACCGATCCAGACCTGACCCCCGCAGGCGAGGTTACGCGGTGAATAGGGCCGAGCGGCGAAAAGCCGAAGTGCGCGAACGCATCTTGACGGCGGCCTTCGAATTGTTTCTGAGCCAAGGCGTTTCAGCAACGAAGATCGACCAGATATGTGAACGCGCCGATATCGCCAGCCGCACGTTCTTCAATCACTTCCCCACCCGGCAGGACATGATTGGCGCGTTGGCAGAGCGCAGACTGGTCAACCTGCACGACGTGGTGTTCGCCAGAACCACCGTCCCCATACCGCAGCGTCTCGTTGCCATCTTCGACGACATCGCGTCCACATTGGTCGGCTCGGGTGACACCTACCGCGAGATGATCGGAGAGATGCTGACCGCGGCGGATTACAGCACACATCGGGGCTCGCCATTTCACGACACATTCGTCGAACTCGTCAAGGACGGGCTGGCCCGCCGGGAATTGCATACGCACCACGATCCCCAGATCGTTGCCGACATCATCGTCGGCGCCCTGACCGGTGCAATCGTCAACTGGCGCGTCGACAGCACCTACTCGTTACCGACCAACCTGCATAACCTGGG
>JAVROG010000014.1:0-6310 GCA_032162865.1 Mycobacterium sp.
TCGTTGCCGGGTATCAGCGACGACGACAAGATGATGAGGTCACCCGCTGTGAGGGTGATGCTGCGATGTTCGCCGCGCGACATCCGCGACAGGGCCGCCATCGGCTCGCCCTGGGTGCCGGTGGTGATCAGCAACACCTGTTCGGGCGCCATCACCTCGGCCGTGGCGATGTCGATCAGGTCGTTATCGGCCACGCGCAGGAAGCCAAGGTCACGCGCGATGGCCATGTTGCGCACCATCGATCGCCCGACGAATGACACCCGCCGACCCAAAGCCGTTGCCGCATCAATGATCTGCTGAACCCGGTCGACATTGGACGCGAAACACGCCACGATGACCCGACCGTCGGCACCGCGGATCAGCCGGTGCAGCGTCGGGCCGATTTCGCTCTCCGACGGCCCGACGCCGGGGTGCTCGGCGTTGGTCGAGTCACACAGGAACAGGTCCACACCGGCGTCGCCGAGCCGCGACATGCCCGGCAGGTCGGTGGGTCGGCGGTCGAGCGGGAGTTGGTCGAGCTTGATGTCACCGGTGTGCAGGACGGTGCCCGCCCCCGTGTAGACGGCGATGGCCAGCGCGTCCGGAATGGAGTGGTTGACGGCGAAGTACTCACATTCGAACACTCCGTGCCTGCTGCTCTGACCCTCCTTGACCTCGACAAAGGCCGGTTTGATGCGGTGCTCACGGCACTTGGCGGCAACCAGGGCCAGCGTGAACTTAGAGCCGACCACCGGAATGTCGGGACGCAGCCTGAGCAGGAACGGGATGGCCCCGATGTGGTCCTCGTGGGCGTGGGTCAGCACCAACGCCTCGATGTCGTCGAGCCGGTCTTCGATATGGCGTATGTCGGGCAGAATCAGGTCGACACTGGGCTCGTCGTGGGTGGGAAACATGACCCCGCAGTCGATGATGAGCAGCCGGCCCAAATGCTCGAAAACCGTCATGTTGCGGCCGATTTCGCTGATGCCGCCCAGCGCAGTGACCCGCAACCCGCCCGCGGTCAAGGGACCTGGCGGGGCGAGTTCTATATCCACGTGTATGCCTTTGGCTTATCGGAGCACGGAGGCCGCACGCATGTCAGCGGCCAATGCATCGAGTTGCTCCGGTGTGGCTGCGACCTGCGGCAGTCTCGGGTTGCCGGTGTCAATGCCCTGCAGACGCAAGCCCGCCTTCGACAGCGTCACCCCACCCAGGCGGCCCATTGCGTTGCACAGCGGGCTCACCGAGACGTTGATCTTTCGGGCAGTGGCGATGTCCCCGGAGCCGAAGGCGGACAACAACTCTCGAAGCTGACCGGCGGCAAGATGGGAAATCACACTGATGAAACCGATGGCGCCCACGGCCAACCAGGGCAGGTTGAGCGCGTCGTCGCCGGAGTAGTAGACCAGTCCGGTTTCGGCGATGATCTGTCCCCCACTGTGCAGATCGGCTTTTGCGTCCTTGACCCCGACGATATTGGGATGCGCGGCCAGCTCGCGCAACGTGTCGGAATCGATCGGCACGACCGACCGCGGCGGGATGTCATAGAGCACCACCGGCAGATCGGTAGCGTCAGCGACGGCGGTGAAGTGTGCCTTCAGCCCACTCTGCGGTGGCCGTGAGTAGTACGGAGTGACCACCAACAGTCCGTGCGCGCCCTCGGCGGCGCAGGCCTTGGCCAACTTGATGCTGTGGGCGGTGTCGTAGGTGCCCGCGCCTGCGATGACACGCGCCCGATCGCCTACCGCCTCCAGGACTACCCGAAGCAGCTCGCGTTTCTCGTCATCGGTGGTGGTCGGCGACTCACCGGTGGTTCCCGAGAGGACCAGACCATCGCAACCCTCATCCACCAGATGGGTGGCCACTCGTGCCGCAGCCGCGGTGTCCAGGGCGCCGTCGGCGTCGAACGGTGTCACCATCGCGGTCAGAAGGGTTCCCAGTCGCGCTGGGGCATCGAATCCGACGGTGCTCACGGTTCTCAAGATTACCTGCCTGCGGCAAGCGCTTTAGCAGGCGCGGCGGTATCCGGTCTCAAGCCTCGGTGGCGAGGGGGCTGGTCGCGACCTCGCTGCCGTCAGCCAAGGTCGACACCTCGAAGTCGGCAAACACCGCGGGCGCTACGTCGACGAGCTGGCGCAGACACGCGATGGCCAGCCGCCGGATCTCGACATCGGCATGTTCGCTGGCCCGCATGGCGATGAAATGCCGCCACGCACGGTAGTTGCCAGTCACGACGATGCGAGTTTCGGTGGCATTGGGCAACACCGCACGGGCGGCCTGACGAGCCTGCTTGCGCCGCAATACTCCGATCTTTTCGTTGGGCTGGCCAACTGCGAACTTGGCTTCGAGCTTGGCTAGTAGCTCGGTGTAGGTGGCACGGCTGGCGTCGGCGGCGGCGGTCAGGATCTCTCGCAGCTCAGTGTCGTCCTCGATACCGGGAGGCAGCACCACCTGCGAGTCGTTCTCCGGAACGTAGCGCTGCGACAGCTGGGAGTAGGAGAAATGCCGGTGCCGGATCAACTCGTGGGTGCAGGATCGCGAGATTCCGGTGATGTAGAAAGACACACTCGCGTGTTCAAGCACCGAGAAATGCCCGACGTCGATGATGTGCTTGATGTAACCGGCGTTGGTTGCGGTCCGGGGATTGGGCTTGGACCAGCTCTGGTAGCAGGCTCGGCCAGCGAACTCGACCAGCGCGGAACCTCCCTCGGCGTCGGTGGTCCAGGGCACGTCCGGCGGTGCCAAGAACTCGGTCTTGGCGATCAGTTGCACGCGAAGCGGCGCGGTCTCGGCCACGGCGCTCACCCTAATCGGAGCGCGGTCGAGCAGAGCGCGCTGGTGGTGCGAGCCCAAGGTAGGGCTAGGCGAGAGTCTCGGCGGTCGACGGATCCCCGACTCGCACCTCACCCGAAATCAGCAGCGGCAGCAACGTATCGCGATAGGCCGACAACTGCGCAGATTCGCCGCGGCGCACGTGGCACAGTGCACCCAGGGCAGCGATCGCCTGAGCGTCGTGGGGGTTCAGACGCCGGACGTCTCGGACCCGGACATCGAACAGGTCGCGCGGATGAATCCGCTGGTGGCTCCCCGATGTCCCGACGACATGCTGCTGCAAGGTCTCTGACACCTCAGGTTGTCGGAGCGCCGCCCACAGCACCGACGAGTCGACGCTGGCCGAAGTCAGGACGACGAACTCACTGCTTGCCAGGGCCATTGCCGCCGGCAGATCCAGCACGTTCCAGATTCGAGGAATGCGGGGATTGAGTTTGGCGAACAACACGCACGGCTGCGACAGCAGGAACTTGCCACTCCTGATGGAAGCACCCGCCACCAACTGGGGTCTTGCGCCGTCGTCGAAGGCCGGAAGGCTGAAGTGGGCGACCGTGTCCGCAAAGTCTGCGGAGTCGAGGAATACCGATGACCGACTCGCCAGGCTCGACAGCGACACCTGCTCGGAGACCGATTCGACGAAGCAGACCATTAGGGCCTCCGCGACCTCGATCACCCGATTGTTGGCTGCGATCTTGTCGTCGACGGCACCGAGCAGCGCGCCGATTCGATGGCGGTCTCGCACGGCGACAGCACGCACCGGAAGGTCGCGGAGAATGGTCTGATTGAGCAGCGGCTGACCCGATCCGGCCCGGTGCTCGTTGAGCCGGCAGGTCTGCAGCGCGTAGTACCAGTACCGCGTTTCCTCGGGATTCTTGGCTCGGCATGCGAATGCGTTGTCGGTGACCCAGACGTCGGAGTCGCAGTAGCGCACACTGCCGCAATACGTACCGACGCGGCCGACCACGATCACCGGGCCGCTGGTGTTGTGTTCAGTCGCGTAGCCCAGGGCACCATTGGCGCCATAGACGGGAAAGCCGGGAAAGCCGGGAAAGCCCCCATCCGCCCGACGCGGCGGCACACCACGGCCACTGCGGAACTCGAGATGATCGCCCAGCTTCACCTCCACCGCACGCGCCCCAACTGTTCGCGGACCACCTCATCGAGCCGGGCGGATTCGCCGAGGGCGGCCAGCACATCCGTGGTCAATCGCGCGATCTTCTCGCCGACGGGCTCGTCGTCGCCCTCCGCTGTGGCGGCACCCACATACCGCCCGGGTGTAAGCACATAGCCAGCGGCCCTGATGTCGTCCAACGTCGCGGACTTACAGAATCCCGGAACATCTTGATAAACAGCATCTTTCGAATACCACGCGCGGTAGGTATCGCCGATCCGGACGATCTCGTCGTCCGTCAGCGCCCGCTCAGCCCGATCCACCAGATAACCGACGCCACGCGCGTCGATGAACAACACCCGCCCGCGGCGCTGCGTCTTTTCTTTGTCAAAGAACCAGAGGCACACCGGAATTCCAGTGCTCCGAAACAGCTGGGTGGGCAGGGCGACCATGCAGGACACCAGGTCGGCGTCGATGATCCCGGCGCGAATGTCACCTTCTCCGGCCGTATTTGACGACATCGAGCCGTTGGTCATCACCACTGCGGCCTTGCCGCGCGGCGCCAGCTTGGAGAGGATGTGCTGAATCCAGGCAAAGTTCGCGTTTCCAGCGGGGGGAATGCCGAAGCACCAACGCGGGTCACTCTCGTCGCGGGCCCAATCCTTAATGTTAAAAGGCGGATTGGCCATCACGTAGTCCATCTCCACGCCAGCGTGCTCGTCACGGACGAACGTGTCCCCGCGCACCAGGCGGGTGCCGTCGATACCGTGCACGGCGAGGTTCATCCTGGCCATCCGCCACGTTTCTTCGACGCTTTCCTGCCCGTAAATTGACACTCGCCCGGGGTCGCCGTCGTGTGCGGCGATGAATTGCTCTGTCTGCACGAACATCCCGCCAGACCCGCAGCACGGGTCGTACACCCGCCCATTAGCCGGTTCGAGGATCTCAACAATCACCCGCACAACGCTGGGCGGGGTGAAGAATTCGCCGCCACGCCGTCCTTCGGTGCGCGCGAAGCCGCCGAGGAAATACTCGTATACCTCGCCCATCAGGTCGCGCGCCCGCTGGCGGCCCGGTCCGGCGAAGCGGGCATTGTCGAGCAGCTCGACCAAGTCGCCGAGTCGACGCTGGTCGACGTTGTGGTACAGCTGCGGCAGCGTACCGGCGAGCGCGGGATCGGCCGCCGTGGCTGCGCCTATCGCCTGGTCGACGAGGCACCCGATGTTCGGAGATTTCGCGTTGTCCGCCAAGGACTCCCAGTGCGCTGCTGCGGCGTATTGCAGGAACACCAGCCCGAGGATGACGTCCTTGTACTGGTTGGCGGGCACCGAGCCGCGCAGTTTCTCGGCGGCCTTCCACAGCGTGTCTTTGAGCTCCTTCATCGGCCTGCATGTCGGAGGCGCCATTCAACCGGCCCGCTTGCCTGCGCTGCGCAACTCCCCGGCCAGATCGCCGCGGTCGGACACCGTGACACCACTCAAGCCCAGCCACCCCGCCATCGCCGCCAGCTCCCCGGCGAGCGCCACGGCAACCCGGCTTCGCGCCACGGCTGGTTCGGCGAACGCGCCCACCACCTGCAGCGTGTCAGCCGCCCGGTCGGCCTTGAGATCCACGCGCGCAACCAGTTCGCCGTCCAGCAGCAGCGGCCACACGTAGTAGCCGAACTGGCGCTGGGCCGCCGGCGTATAAATCTCTATGCGATAGCGGAAGTTGAAGATCCGCTCGACCCTGGGCCGGAAGAAGAACAGCGGATCGAACGGGCACAGCAGCGCGGTACCGCGGTCCCGACGCGGCACGGTACGACCGGCCCGCAGGTAGGCCGGTGCCGACCAGCCGTCAACGGTTACCAACTCGAGCTCGCCCGCCGCCACCAGGTCGGCGATCGACGGTTTGACCTGCTGCGCTGACAACCGGAAGTAGTCGCGAATGTCGGCTTCGGTGCCGACGCCCAGCGCGGTGGCCGCACGCAGAGTGAGTTCGCGGACGGCGTCGTCGTCGTCAACCCGCCGTGCCACGACTTCGGGCGGCAGCACCTTTTCCACCAGGTCGTAGTGGCGGGCGAAGCCCACTCGTCTCGCGGTCGTGAGCACCCCGGCGGCGAACAGGGCCTCTGCCACCCACTTGGTGTCGCTGCGATTCCACCAGGCGCCCTTGGCAGCGTGCGGCTCGGCCTCGAGGTGCGCCTCGATCTGCCCGGCGGTGCTGGGCCCGAGTTCGGCGACAGCGGCAACGATGTCGTCGGCGAGCTGCGGGTTGGCCTTCACGATGTGCTTGCCCCAGCGACCGTGCCGGTACTGGCGCATGCGCCAGCGCAGCAGCGGCCAATCGTCGACGGCCATCAACGCCGCCTCATGGGCCCAGTACTCGGCGAATAACCGCGTCCTCGGC
>JAVROG010000015.1:0-12462 GCA_032162865.1 Mycobacterium sp.
GGGGTGGGGTCCTCGGTGAGATCCAGCTTCTCGCCGTTAGCGATTTTGAACTGCTGCAGCACCAGATCGATGCCCGCGGTCTCCTCGGTGACCGGGTGCTCCACCTGCAGACGGGTGTTGACCTCCAGGAACGAGATCAGCCCGTCCTGGCCGACTAGATATTCGACCGTACCGGCGCCGTAGTAGTGCGCCTCTTTGCAGATCCGCTTGGCGGACTCGTGGATCTCCTTGCGCTGCGCGTCGGTCAGGAACGGCGCGGGCGCCTCCTCGACCAGCTTCTGGAAGCGGCGCTGCAGCGAGCAGTCGCGGGTCCCGGCGACGACGACGTTGCCGTGCTGGTCGGCGATCACCTGCGCCTCGACGTGGCGGGGCTTGTCCAGGTAGCGCTCCACGAAGCACTCGCCGCGGCCGAACGCCGCGACCGCCTCGCGGGTCGCCGACTCGAACAGCTCCGGGATTTCGTCGATGGTGCGGGCCACTTTCATGCCCCGGCCACCGCCGCCGAAGGCCGCCTTGATCGCGATCGGCACGCCGTACTCCTTGGCGAAGGCGACTACCTCGTCGGCGTTCTTCACCGGGTCGGGGGTGCCGGGCACCAGCGGCGCCTGGGCGCGGGCCGCGATGTGCCGGGCGGTGACTTTGTCGCCGAGGTCCCGGATCGACTGCGGGCTGGGACCGATCCAGATCAGGCCGGCGTCGATCACGGCCTGGGCGAACTCGGCGTTTTCCGACAGGAAGCCGTAGCCGGGGTGGATGGCGTTGGCTCCGGACTTGGCGGCCGCGTCGAGAAGCTTGCCAAAGTCCAGGTAGGACTCGGCCGAGGTCTGGCCGCCGAGTGCGAACGCCTCGTCGGCCAGAGCGACATGTGGAGCCTCGGCGTCGGGTTCGGCATACACCCCCACGCTGGACAGTCCGGCATCCCGGGCTGCCCGGATCACCCGGACTGCGATCTCGCCGCGGTTGGCAACGAGAACTTTGGAGATCCGCGAGCTGGCGTGACTGGGCACTGCGCCTCCTGTTTGGCTGGACACCTCTTGGTCTCGAAGAGATTGGGTCTCTAAGAGAATTTCTTACAAGTCTTGTCGGGGAAGTTTATGCGGCGCGCCGTCAGCCCGGTCACGCGGTTCCCCATTAGGCCGATTCGCGCAGGCGCCGTTTGATTCGCGCCAGCATCGCCGACATTCCGCGCAGCCGCAGCGGGCTGATCAACGCGGCCAGACCTAACTCTGTGTAGAAGTCCTCGGGCACCGCGAGGATGGCATCGGCGGGTTGCTGGTCCAGCCCGGCCGCCAGGATCGAGGCGAAACCGCGCGTCGTCGGAGCCTCGGCGGGCGCGCTGAAATGCAACCGCACCCGGGCGGGATCGCTGGCATCGACGTGCAGGAAGAGCGGCGACTGGCACTCCGGCACGGGTTCCATGGCGGCCTCAGCGAGGTCGTCGGGAAGCGGTGGAAGGTCGTTGGCGAACTCGAGCAGCAGCTGAAGTTTGTCCTGGCCCTGGACCTCGCCGAAGTCGGACACCACTTCTGCCAACGGTGCGGGCAGGCTCATCAGTTCATCGCCCGGGTACTGCTCCTGGTTCAATACCGGCGACGATCGGCACCCGCACGGTGTTGCCCCACTCGGTCCACGAGCCGTCGTAGTTGCGCACTCCCGGCTTGCCCAGGAGATGGGTGAGCACGAACCAGGTATGGCTGGACCGCTCGCCGATTCGGCAATAGACGATGGTCAGGTCGTCAGGGGCCAAAAAGCCATAGAGCTCTTCCAACTGGTCCCGGCTGCGGAAGCATCCGTTTTCATCGGCGGCCTTGCCCCACGGGATCGAACGCGCGGTGGGGATGTGGCCGCCGCGCAGCGCCCCCTCCTCGGGGTAGTCGGGCATGTGGGTGCGCTTGCCGGTGTACTCGTCGGGGGATCGCACGTCGATCAACGGCTGGCTGCCCAGCGTGCTGAGCACGTCGTCCTTGAACGCGCGGATCGGGTCGTCATTGCGCTGCACGGTGGGATAGCCGGCGGAGGTCTTGTTCGGGACGTCCAGCGTGGTGTCGCGGCGTTGGGAGTTCCAGAGGTCACGCCCCCCGTTGAGCAATCGCACATCGGGGTGACCGAACAAGGTGAACACCCACAGCGCGTAGGCCGCCCACCAGTTGCTCTTGTCGCCGTAGATCACCACGGTGTCGTCGCGGGCAATGCCTTTGCTGTCCATCAGGGCAGCGAATTGCTCACCGCTGATGTAGTCGCGCACGTGCGGGTCGTTGAGGTCGGTGTGCCAGTCGACCTTGACGGCTCCCGGGATATGGCCGACGTCGTAAAGCAGCACATCCTCGTCGGACTCGACGATCGCCAGGCCGGGTGAGCCCAAATGAGCGGACAGCCAGTCGGCGGTGACGAGCCGTTCGGGATGGGCGTAAGCCGACAAGGTGGGGCTTGGATCTGGGGGAAGCGGCACGTATTCGAGCCTACAGTCGGCCACCGTCGCTATCGGTCAGTGCTTGCGCACCACTCGTTCCGGCTGGCCGGGAGTCCAGACGGTGATGTCCAGATGGCGATCGCTGATCTGCACTGCCGAACCGCCGGTGATGTCGATTCCAAAAAGAGCGAACTCCTGCCCGCGCAAATCAAATCCACTTTCCTCGAACAAGTCCGTGGCGAAGCGCCGCCGGAGCAAGTCGTTGGAAGCCTCCAGTGCGACACCCCAGAGCTTGGCGTCGCCGTCGGTTACCTGGGGGTCGACGGTTGCGGTGTGCAGGCAGAATCGCGGGTCCCGCTGCAGGTCGTCGAATTTGGTGGTGTGCGGCATCCCGGAGAGCCACAACTGGTCGTCGAAAATTCGCGGCTCCATCGGGCTGATCCGGGGAGACCCGTCGGAGCGAAGGGTGGCCAGGAGGCAGAGGTCGCCCGTGGCGCTATGGCGGCGAGTGAAGACGGTTGCGATCGTCGGTGCCTGGGCAACGAACTCTGGCCATGTGCTCATGTCAAGACACTAGGCGACACAAAGGCTGTACTTACGGGATTGAGTTCGCTGTCCACAGCCCAGCGACCGACAGCCCACACCGCTGCAGAAGTGAGCGCAACAGCGGCAGGCTCACGCCGATCACCGTCGACGGGTCGCCCTCCACACCGTTGACGAACCAGCCGCCCAGGCCGTCCAGCGTGAACGCCCCTGCCACCCGCAACGGTTCGCCGCTGGCCAGGTAAGCCTCCAGGTCGGCATCCGAGGGGGTGCCGAAATGCACTGTGGTGATTGACGTTTCGGAATCAACATGGGTAATGCTGTGGTCCAGCACCCGGATCAGGCAGTGGCCGGTGTGCAGTTGGCCGGCGCGGCCGGCCATGGATTGCCACTGCCGACGCGCATCCTGGATCGACTCGGGCTTACCGCACAGTCGGCCATCGAGGTAGAGCATCGAATCACACCCGATGACAACGCAATCCGCGGTGACATCGGTCCGGCCGACCAGCATGTTCGCCACGTGTTCGGCTTTGGCCCGGGCCAGCGTCCGCACCACCTCATCGGGTGGCGCGCCTGGCCCCAGCGCGCCGATCAACCCGTCCTCGTCGACGCCGGAAACCAGCACCAGCGGATCGACGCCGGCCTGGCGAAGCACCTTGAGTCGACCAGAGGAGGCGGACCCGAGCACCAGCCTGGTCATCGACGCATGTGCGTCATTTCCTGCAGGGTGATGCGCTGCCAACTGAAGATCGGATACCGCAGCTTATCCACCGGCAGGCCCCACCGGGCGGGCTCGGGTTCGGGCGGCGGGGACCCGCTGCCGATGGTGCCGAGGACCGCGAGCAGCGCGGCCAGCTCCTGGTCTGTTGGCTGGCCCTTGATGACCTGGATGTGCGCCTCGTGTGGACGGGGCGGCGTGGTTTCTTCGCTCACCTCGGTCACCTCGCTCACAGGGGCTGAATCGTTCGTCACAGGGGTATGTTCCCGTGCTTCTTGGGTGGCAACTGCGCGATCTTGCGTTCCAGCAGGCGCAGCGCCGTGCCGATGTAACCCCGGGTGTACGACGGCGGGATCACCGCGTCCACATAGCCGCGTTCGGCGGCGATATACGGGTTGACCAAGGTGTCCTCGTACTCTTGCTGCAACTGCAAGCGAAGCGCGTCGACGTCCTGGCCGTCCTGGGCCGCTTCCTTCAGCTGCTTGCGATAAACGAATCCGACAGCTCCGGAGGCGCCCATCACCGCGATCTGCGCGGTCGGCCACGCTAGGTTGACGTCACAGCCCATGTCCTTTGAGCCCATGACGCAGTAGGCGCCGCCGTACGCCTTGCGGGTGATGACGGTGATCTTGGGGACGGTGGCCTCGCCGTAGGCATACAGCAGCTTGGCGCCGCGCCGGATGATGCCGTTGAATTCCTGGCCGGTGCCCGGCAGGAAGCCTGGCACGTCCACCAGCATGATGATCGGGACGTTGAAGCAGTCGCAGGTCCGCACGAACCGGGCCGCCTTCTCCGAGGCGTTGATGTCCAGGCAGCCGGCGAACTGGGTGGGCTGGTTGGCCACAATCCCGACGGGCCGTCCGTCCACGCGCCCGAACCCGACCACAATGTTCTGTGCGTAACCGGCCTGTACTTCCAGGAACTCGTCGTCGTCAAGGATCCGGGTGATGACCTCGTGCATGTCGTACGGCTGATTGGGTGAGTCCGGAATCAGCGTGTCCAGCTCGAGGTCCTCGTCGGTGAGGTTCTCCTCGATGGGCCCGACGGGCAGCGGGGCGGGCTCGCGGGGCGGGTCGGTGGCGTTGTTGGGCGGCAGGTAGCTGAGCAGTTCGCGAACGTAGTCGAAGGCGTCGTGCTCGCCCGACGCGACATAATGCAACGTCCCCGACTTGGCCATGTGCGTGTGGGCGCCGCCGAGTTCCTCCATGGTGACGTCTTCGCCGGTGACGGTCTTGATGACGTCAGGCCCGGTGATGAACATCTGGCTGGTCTGGTCGACCATGATCACGAAGTCGGTCAACGCGGGGGAGTAGACGTGCCCGCCGGCCGCTGCTCCCATGATCAGCGAGATCTGCGGAACGACGCCGGAGGCCAGGATGTTGTTGCGGAAGATCTTGCTGTACAGGCCCAGCGAGACGACGCCCTCCTGGATTCGTGCTCCCGCACCGTCGTTGATGCCGATCAGGGGCCGGCCCGTCTTGATCGCCAGTTCCTGGACCTTGACGATCTTCTCGCCGTAGACCTCGCCAAGGCTGCCGCCGAATACCGTGGCGTCCTGGCTGAAGATGCACACGTCGCGCCCGTCGATGGTGCCGTAGCCGGTGACGACGCCGTCGCCGACCGGGCGGTTCGCCTCGAGCCCGAAGTTGGTGCTGCGGTGCTTGGCCAGCGCGTCCAGTTCGACGAAGGAATCCTCGTCGAGCAGCGCGGTGATTCGCTCGCGCGCCGTCAGCTTGCCCTTGGCGTGGACCTGCTCGACGGCGGTCTCACCGACCGGGTGCAGCGACTCCTCCCTGCGCTTGTGCAGCTCGGCCAGCTTGCCCGCGGTGGTGTGGATGTCGATCGTGTGCTCGCTCGCAGGTTCTGCGGAATGAGCCGAGCGGTCGGTAACGCTTGTCATGGGAGTCGATGTTATCGGCAGACCCGTTGGATGCCCTTAAGCAGCCCTTAAGTAGTCTCCGCTGATGGGCGCGCCTGCGGTCGGGACCACGGAAGTCCACTGGGCCGAGGAACACGATGTGTTGGTCGCCGGGTCCGGCGGCGGGGGTGTCACCGGTGCTTATACCGCCGCGCGCGAGGGTCTCGACGTGCTGCTCATCGAGGCCACCGAGCGGTTCGGCGGTACCACCGCCTACTCCGGTGGGGGCGGGGTGTGGTTTCCCTGCAATCCCGTCCTGGTTCGCGCCGGCACCGACGACACCATCGAAGACGCGCTGACCTACTACCACGCCGTGGTCGGCGACCGCACCCCCCGCGAGCTACAGGACACCTTCGTCCGCGGCGGCGCTCCGCTGATCGAATACCTGGAGGAGGATCCCGATCTGAAGTTCGTGCCATTGCCGTGGCCCGACTATTACGGCAAGGCGCCCAAGGCGCGGCTGGACGGCCAGCGTCACATCGCGGTCAAGCCGCTGAAGGTGGCCGCCGCACCCGAACTGCGGAACGCGATCCGGGGGCCGCTCGACACCGACCGGCTGGGCGTGGAAACACCACCGGATTACTTCGTCGGGGGCCGGGCCCTGATCGCGCGGTTCCTCAAAGCCATCGGCAAGTATCCGGGCGCGTCGCTGCGGCACGACACGGCGCTGGTCGAACTCGTGCTGTCCGACGGGCGGGTGGCGGGTGCGATCGTGGAGACGGCCGGCAAGCGCGTGGCCATCCGCGCCCGACGCGGAGTGTTGTTGGCCGCCGGCGGTTTTGAAAGCAACGACGACCTGCGCCAACAGTACGGAGTACCGGGCGTGGCGCGAGACACCATGGGCGGCCCAGGAAGTCGCGGTCAGGCGCTGCAAGCCGGCATCGCTGTCGGTGCCGACACCGACCTGCTGGATCAGGCGTGGTGGTCACCGGGCATGACGCATCCCGATGGTCGCTCCGCCTTCGCGCTGTGGTTCACCGGCGGCATCTTCGTCAACCAGGACGGCAACCGGTTCGTCAACGAGTCCAGGGCCTACGACCGGGCCGGCCGCGAGATCATCGCTGCGCTGCGGGACGGCTCAACGACGTTGCCGTACTGGATGATCTACGACCACCGGGAGGGAGAGGTGCCGCCGGTCAAGGCCGCCAACGTGTCGATCGTGGAGACCGACAAGTACCTCGCTGCGGGGCTCTGGCACACCGCCGACACCCTCGAGGAGCTGGCCGCCAAGATCGGTGTACCTGGCGCAGCGTTGGCGGCGACCGTCGCCCGGTTCAACGCCTTCGCCGCCGCCGGCGTGGACGAGGACTTCGCCCGTGGCGGCGAGGCGTTCGATCGCGCGTTCTCCGGGGGTGCGTCACCGCTGGTACCCATCGACCGGCCGCCTTTTCACGCCGCAGCATTCGGCATCTCGGATCTGGGCACCAAGGGCGGACTGCGCACCGACTCCGCCGCGCGGGTGCTCGACGCGTCGGGCAACCCGATCCCCGGGTTGTATGCGGCGGGCAACACGATGGCCGCACCCAGCGGCACGGCATATCCCGGCGGCGGCAACCCGATCGGCACCAGCATGCTGTTCAGCCACTTGGCGGTGCGGGACATGCTGGGACGCGCGTCGGATCAGCATCGCTAGTGCGCCTGCGGCGTCGAGTGTGCGCTGGCGGCATCGAGCGTGCGCGGAGGGTGTGCGAGGCCGCGACTTTCCGCCCAGGACGCACTTGCAAAGCCCAGGATGCACACTCGGCGTCGGCACGTCGGGCCGACACGGCGCAGTATCTCTCTAAGCTGACCGCATGACCGACCGCGATCACCTCCGGCCGCCGCTTGATGAGGCCGCACTGCGAGCCGAGGTGATCGGCGACCCGTCGTACTGGCGGCAACTCGACGTCGTCGCGCAGACGGGTTCGACCAACGCCGACCTGCTGGCACGCGCCGCGTCCGGGGCCGATATCGACGGCGCGGTGTTGATCGCCGAGCACCAGACCGCCGGACGGGGGCGCCACGGCCGCACCTGGTCGGCGTCCCCTGGTGCACAGATCACGATGTCGGTCGGCGTGCGGGTGGACGACATCCCGACCGCCGGCTGGGGCTGGCTGTCGTTGGCCACCGGCCTGGCCGTGGTCGACGCGGTGGCCACCGCCACCACCGTCGAAGCGGGTCTCAAGTGGCCCAACGACGTGCTGGCCGGTGGCGGCAAGCTGGCGGGCATTCTGGCCGAGGTAGCGCAACCGTTCGCGGTGGTCGGGGTGGGGCTCAACGTCACCGGAGCACCCGGAGATGGTGACGGCCCCGGGGCGACCTCACTGCTGGACGAAGGTGTGGCGCATCCCGACCGGGACCTACTCGTCCGCTGGCTGCTGCGCGAACTCGGAGAGCGGATCGCCGCCTGGCGTGCCGCGCGCGGAGCCGATGCCCGGTTGGCCAACGATTACCGGGCCCGCAGTCTGACCATCGGCGCACGCGTGCGCGCCGAACTCCCTGGCGGGACCGAAGTGGTCGGGATCGCGCGGGACATCGACGACCAGGGCCGGCTGTGCCTGGAAATCTGGGCGAACGACGCGGCTAAGTCGGGTCAGACGTTTGTCGTGTCCGCCGGCGACGTCATGCATTTGCGTTAGCTTGGCGCGGGTCTCACGACCTAACGACGGCGAGAGATCGAGAGTATTAAGGTCACGCACATGAGCTATCCGGACAACGCCCTGGCCACCGGTGAAAAGGTGGTGCTGCATCGTCACCCGCACTGGAAGCGGCTGATTCTGCCGGTCTTGGCGCTGATCCTGCTGACGGGGCTGGCGGCGCTGGGGTCCGGGTTCGTCGAGTCGACCCAGTGGCAGCCACTGGCCAAGAAAATCCTTTACGGCGTCATCTGGGGTGTCTGGCTCGTCCTCATCGGCTGGCTGACCGTCTGGCCGTTCCTGAGCTGGCTGACCACACATTTCGTGGTCACCAACCGCCGGGTGATGTACCGCCACGGCGTGCTGACCCGAAGCGGGATCGACATCCCGCTGGCGCGGATCAACAGTGTTGAATTTCGGGATCGGATCTTCGAGCGGATTTTCCGCACCGGGACGCTGATTATCGAGTCGGCGTCACAGGATCCGTTGGAGTTCTACAACATTCCGCGCCTGCGTGAGGTGCACGCGCTGCTGTATCACGAAGTTTTCGACACCGGGGCCTCAGAGGACCCCGGGGCACGGCCGAGCTGAGTCTCCGGCGGCACTCCCAGGCGTCCTGTTGCCTTGCCGGCCCGGTTTCGCCAGGACCGCAGCAGGGTGACGTTGTCGTCTTGCAACCCGCCCTCTAACGCGTCCTCGAAGACCTCGGCGATCCCGCCCGCGGTCAGTGCCGACTCGAGCGCCTTGTCCGGTTCGCGCGCGAACTGGTCTGGGAATACCCAACGCCGGAACGCCCAGAAGCGGAATCCCATTTGCAGCAGGTTGCCGATGATGTAGGCCGAGAGAAAGTCGGCGAGGTTTTCCATCGTCAGCGACACATTCGGTACCCGCAGCTGCAAGACGTAACTGGAGAACCACAGCGGCGCCATGCTCAACAGCACTCCGACGCCGCTGAACGCGAAAAACAGCAACGCTTCGTGATGGCGTTCGCGGCCGCCGCGGTTGCGGAAACTCCACTCCCGGTTCAACACGTAGGAAGCGATGACAGCGACAATGCCGGCAATCACTTTGGCGGTTACCGGCTTGGGCTCAAGAATCGTGAGCTTCAGCGTGTAGAAAATTGCCGAGTCGATAATGAATGTGGTGCCGCCGACGATGGCAAATTTGATCAGCTCATGGTGGCGCATCGCAAAGGGTTGAATGACCCCGGGAAGGCGCGCAATTGTGGCATCGGCAAAGGACACAGCACGCCAGTGTACGGATGATCTCGAAATCGGCGCAAAATGATACATAACGATTTGGCACCACAGCCGGTAAACACGCCGGTCAGGCGCCATGACAACATAATGGCCGTGCCGAGTACACGCACCCCGCTGGTTGCCATGATCGGCGCCGGACAGCTAGCCCGGATGACCCATCAGGCCGCCATCGCCCTCGGGCAGACCCTACGCGTGCTGGCAAATACGACGGACGAACCGGCGGCACAGGTCACCCCCGATGTGGTGCTCGGCTCCCACACCGACCTGGAGGATCTGCGCCGGGTCGCGGCCGGGGCCGATGCGCTGACGTTCGACCACGAGCACGTGCCCACCGAACTGCTCGACAAACTGGTCGCCGAGGGTGTCAACGTGGCTCCGCCGCCGCAGGCCCTGGTGCATGCCCAGGACAAGCTCGTCATGCGGCGGCGCCTGGAGGCGCTTGGTGCTGCGGTGCCGCGCTATCTCGGCATCGAGGATCCCGACGGTCTCGCCGAGCTGGATGCGTTCGCGGCGGCAGTAGACGTCCCGTTGGTAGTCAAGGCCGCCCGGGGCGGATACGACGGCCGGGGCGTGCGGATGGCGGATGACCTGGCACAGGCCCGAGATATCGCGCGCGAATACCTGGCCGGGGGGGTTCCGGTGCTGGTCGAGGAACGGGTACAGCTGCGCCGCGAACTCTCGGCGCTGGTCGCTCGCTCGCCGTTCGGCCAGGGTGCGGCATGGCCAGTGGTGGAGACGGTGCAGCGGGACGGTATCTGCGTTCAAGTTGTTGCGCCGGCGCCGGATCTGCCCGAGGAGGTGGCCGCGGGAGCGCAGCAGCTGGCGTTGCGGCTGGCGGGCGAACTGGGCGTCGTCGGAGTGCTCGCTGTCGAGCTGTTCGAGACCGTCAGGGGAGAGCTGCTGATCAACGAACTCGCGATGCGACCCCACAATTCCGGGCACTGGACCATGGACGGTTCGGTGACCAGCCAGTTCGAGCAGCATCTGCGCGCGGTGCTCGACTACCCGCTCGGCGGTACCGACGCCATCGCGCCGGCGACGGTGATGGTCAACGTGCTGGGCGCGGCGCAGCCGCCGACCATGACTGTTGACGAGCGGTTGCACCACCTGTTCGCCCGGATGCCCGATGCCCGAGTCCACCTCTACGGCAAGGCCGAGCGTCCCGGCCGCAAGGTCGGGCACATCAACTTTGTCGGCGCGCGCGTGGCCGGCCCCGAAGACCTGGCCAAGCTGCGTGAACGGGCCGAGCTGGCGGCACACTGGTTGTCGCACGCGCAGTGGACGGACGGATGGGATCCACATGACCGCGCCGGCGACGATGCAGAGCGTAGCGATGAGCAGGAGCGGCGCAGATGACTAGAACGGTCCGCGTCGGGGTGATCATGGGCAGCGACAGCGACTGGTCGGTGATGCAGGATGCCGCTGCGGCGCTGGCCGAATTCGACATCCCGGCCGAAGTTCGGGTGGTCTCGGCGCACCGCACCCCGGCGGTGATGTTCGACTACGCCCGCGCGGCCGCCGGTCGGGGCATCGAGGTGATCATCGCCGGCGCGGGTGGGGCGGCCCATCTGCCTGGAATGGTGGCCGCCGCGACGCCGCTGCCGGTGATCGGGGTGCCGGTACCCCTGGCCCGGCTCGACGGCCTCGATTCGCTGCTGTCGATAGTCCAGATGCCGGCCGGGGTGCCGGTGGCCACGGTGTCTATCGGCGGCGCCCGCAACGCCGGTCTGCTGGCCGTGCGCATGTTGGGCTCATCGGATCCGGAATTGCGGGCTCGCATCGTCGCGTTCCAGGATCAGCTGGCCGAGACGGTGGCCGCCAAGGATGCGGCGTTACAGCAGCTGCAGGGTAAAGTTACCGGCGAGTAGCAAGAGACTAGGAGGCTCGGAAGATGGCTGGATGGGCCGGAAATCCGTCGTTCGATTTGTTCCAACTGCCCGAGGAACACCAGGAGTTGCGGGCGGCGATCAGGGCGCTGTCGGAAAAGGAGATCGCTCCGCACGCCGCCGACGTCGACGAGAACTCCCGATTCCCGCAGGAGGCGCTCGATGCGCTCAACGCCTCGGGTTTCAATGCCGTGCACGTGCCCGAGGAGTTTGGCGGCCAGGGCGCGGACTCGGTGGCGGCGTGCATCGTCATCGAGGAGGTAGCCAGGGTCGATGCCTCCGCCTCGTTGATCCCCGCGGTCAACAAGCTGGGCACCATGGGCCTGATCCTGCGCGGCTCGGACGAGTTGAAGAAACAGGTGCTGCCCTCGATCGCCGACGGCACCGCCATGGCCTCCTACGCCCTCAGTGAGCGCGAAGCCGGTTCGGACGCCGCATCGATGCGGACTCGGGCCAAGGCCGATGGCGACGACTGGGTGCTGAACGGGGCCAAAGCCTGGATCACCAACGGCGGCAAGTCATCCTGGTACACGGTGATGGCCGTAACCGACCCCGAAAAGGGCGCCAACGGCATCTCGGCATTCATGGTGCACAAGGACGACGAGGGCTTCGTCGTGGGCCCCAAGGAACGCAAGCTGGGCATCAAGGGCTCGCCGACCACCGAGTTGTACTTCGAGGACTGTCGTATCCCCGGCGACCGGATCATCGGGGAGCCGGGGACTGGGTTCAAAACGGCGCTGGCGACCCTGGATCACACCCGGCCGACCATCGGCGCGCAGGCCGTCGGCATCGCCCAAGGTGCCCTGGATGCGGCCATCGCCTACACGAAAGATCGCAAACAGTTCGCTCAGGCGATCAGTTCGTTCCAGGCCGTGCAGTTCATGATCGCCGACATGGCGATGAAGGTGGAGTCCGCGCGACTGATGGTTTACTCCGCGGCTGCACGTGCCGAACGCGGCGAAGGGAATCTGGGATTCATTTCCGCCGCGTCGAAGTGTCTGGCCTCCGACGTTGCCATGGAGGTCACCGTGGACGCCGTGCAGCTGTTCGGTGGTGCCGGCTACACCGTGGACTTCCCGGTCGAGCGAATGATGCGCGATGCCAAGATCACCC
>JAVROG010000016.1:0-11998 GCA_032162865.1 Mycobacterium sp.
AAGCCGCTGCGCCTGGACCCCGAAAAGGGACAGGTGGTCCTCATGGCCACCATGGCGCCCGGTTGCCTCCTGCCCATCCACTACCACACCGGTACGGCCGAGGTGTACACGTTCTCGGGCTGCTGGATGTACGCCGAGTACCCCGACCAGCCGCAGACCGCCGGCGATTACCTGTATGAGCCGGGCGGCTCGGTGCACACGTTCTACTGCCCCGAGGACAACACCGAAGACACCGTCGTGCTCCTGTGGATGGAAGGCGCGCAAATCGGCTTCAACCAGGACGGCACGCTGAACCACATCAACGACGCGACCTCCATTCAGCACGTGACCGAAACCGTGTCGGCGGCACAGGGCGCCGGGCCGGTGGGCTACATCCACGGCGGTACCGCCGGCATCGTCAGCTCCTGAGCGGGAAAGGAAAAGCGATCATGCGACCGGCATTTGACGGCATTCGGGTCCTGGAACTGGGCCAGATATACAACGGCCCATACTGCGGGCTTCTGCTGGCTCAGCTGGGTGCCGACGTCATCAAGATCGAGCCACCCGGCGGTGAGCCATTGCGCTTCCGCTCGCACCAGTCGAGCGAGTCTCACGAGTTTGTGATGCTGAACTCGAACAAGCGCAGCGTGGTGCTGGACCTGAAGACGGACGCGGGCCGCCAGGCGCTGCTCGACCTGGTCGAGACCGCCGACGTGCTCATCGAGAATTTCGCACCGGGCACCATGGAACGCCTTCAGCTCAGCGCGGAGCGACTCCTTGCGCACAATCCGCGTCTGATCGTCGCCTCGGGCAAGGGCTACGGGTCTTCGGGCCCCTATGCACACATGTCGGCCATGGACATCACCGTGCAGGCGATGTCGGGCAGCGCCTCGGCCACCGGCGATCCCGACGGGCCACCGACCAAGTCTGGTGCCGCGTTCGTGGACTTCTCCGGCGGCATCCACCTGTTCGGGGCGATCAGCGCGGCCCTGTTTCAGCGCGAGCGCACCGGGCGCGGGCAGGTCGTCGAGGTCTCGATGCACGACACCATCTACCCGATGATGGCGTCCAGCCTGGGCGGCTTGCACAACGACCCCACCCGTCAGCTGCCCGAGCGCACCGGCAACCGGCACTCGGGCATGGCCGTGGCGCCGTACAACATCTACCCGGCAAGCGATGGATGGCTGGCGATCATCTGTATCTCCGAACGGCATTGGCACGGTGTGGCGACCGCACTCGGTCGGCGCGAGTTGATCGACGATCCACGCTTCCGCACGGAAAAGGACCGAGTCACCAACATCGATGCCGTCGACGAGGAAGTGTCGTCGGTCACCACAACCCGCACGCGCGCCGATCTGGTCGCCGACCTGCAGGGCGCCGGAGTGCCGTGCGCGCCGGTCAAATCGATCCGCGAGGTCGACACGGACGAGCACCTGATTCAGCGCGGCATGATCCAATTCGTCGAGCACCCGACGAGGGGACGCGTGCCGGTGCCGGGATGCCCGCTGCGGCTTAGCGATTCGCCGGTGGGACCGCTGCGCGCCGCGCCGGCACTGGGCGCGTCGACGGAGGCCATCGTCGCAAAACCGGCCGGCGAGGAGGCCGAGCATGTCCTCTCCGCTTGATCCCGGCACCCCACTCGCGGCGTACTACGCCCAGACCCGGCCGCGGATAGGCGAGGTCCTTTCGCGGCGCAGTCTCGGCACCCTGGACGCGGTGACGATCGGCCGCTACGCGATCACGATCGGAGCCACCGACCCCAGGCATTACGACTCGGAGGCCGCACGGTCGGCGGGTTACCCCGATGTCGTCGCGCCGCCCAACCTGCTGGCCGCGGTCGCGGAATGGGGCATCGGCACCCCGGAGGCCGACCTGCAGACCGATGGCACGCCCGACGACGGTGAGATGCCCCTCGGTGACGGGGAGCTCGGGCTTCGCGTGATGGGGGCCGGCGAAGAGATGGAACTGGTCACCCCGGTCACGGCGGGCACCGAGCTCGTGCTCGAGACCACACTCGAGGCGGTCACTCCGAAGCAGACCCGTTCCGGGCCTTGTATTTTCGTCACCGCCCTGAACACCTTCACCGCCGCGGACGGCGCCGTCCTCAACCGCAACCGACGCACCGTCGCGTTGCGCAACCCCGTGCAGGAGTAGTGATGTCGATCAACTTCGAGGTTTCCGACACGCTCGAACCGCTCAAGCACACCGCGACCGCCCTGCAGTTGTTCCGCTACAGCGCGGTCACCTGGAACCCGCACCGGATCCACTTCGACGAGCCCTACGCACGCGAAGAGGGCCACAGCGGTCGGGCGCTGCACTCCCACCTCCGGGCGGCGCTGGGCTTGCGCTGCGTCACCGAGGGCCTGGGGCCACAGTGGCGGGTCACCCGGTTCGCCTACCGCCTGCGTCGGCCCGTTTACGCGCCCGTCGATCTCACCTATACCGCCCGGGTCACCGCGGCCGAGAAGGACACCATGACCCTCGAGCTCACCGAGCAGCACCCGTCCGGCGAGGCCGGGTTCGAGGGGACGGTGTGGGTCATCAAAACCACTGAGGGAGAAGCGAAATGACATCAGCACAGGGGCATCGTCCGGTCCGCATCGGGAACTGCTCCGGCTTCTACGGTGACCGTGCGTCCGCGATGGCCGACATGGCCCGAGCCGGCGGCATCGACGTCATCACCGGTGACTACCTTTCCGAGGTCACCATGCTGATCCTCGGCAAGGCGCGCGCCAAAGACAGCACCAAGGGCTATGCGACCACCTTTTTGCACCAATTGGACGCGGCGCTCGAGCACCTGGTCGCCAACCGGATTCGGCTCGTCGTCAACGCCGGCGGACTCAGCCCCGCCGGGCTGGTCGCCGCAACCCGCGAATTGATCACACGCCGCGGTTACGACCTGCGGGTCTCCCACATCGCCGGCGACGACATCTTCGGCAGCCTCGACACCCTGCTAGAGGCGGGTCATTCGCTGCCGCACCTGACGAACGGGGCGCCGCTGTCGTCCTGGGCCCACCAGCCCATGACGGCCAATGCGTACCTGGGCGGCATGGGCATCGCGCGGGCACTGGACCACGGCGCCGACATCGTCATCACCGGCCGCGTCGCGGATGCCTCACTGGTTGTCGGCGCAGCCGCCTGGTGGTGGGGCTGGGCCGGGGATGAGTACGACGCGCTGGCCGGCGCGGTCGCCGCGGGACATGTCATCGAATGCGGTCCCCAGGCCACCGGCGGCAATTTCTCCGGCTTTCGTGCCATCGCCGACCTCCTGCAACCAGGATTTCCGATCGCAGAGATCGCCACCGACGGTTCGTCGGTGATCACCAAGGATCCAGGGGCAGGCGGCGCCGTCACCCAAGACACGGTCACCGCCCAACTGCTCTACGAGATCGGGGAACCCGCCTACCTCAATCCGGATGTGATCGCCCACCTGGACACCGCCGAGCTAACCGACCTCGGCGACGACCGGGTTCGGATCAGCGGCGTGCGGGGCTCGGCTCCGCCGACGACGACCAAGGTCGCGATCACCGGGATCGGCGGCTGGCAGAACAGCGTCGTCTTCGCGCTCACGGGTACTGACCTCGACGCGAAGGCCGCCCTCGTCGAGCGAGCAGTTCGCCGCTACACCGAGGCAGTCGGCGGCGTTGATGAGGTCGCCATCGACCGTATCGGGAAGGCGCAGCACGATCCCGAGTACCAGAACGCGGGAACCGAGCTGCTGCGGATCGCGGTGCACGGATCTAAAGAGGCTGCCGGACGGACCTTTTCGTCATGGATGGTCGAGCTCGCCCTCTCCAGCTACCCCGGGTTGTACTCCCTCGGGCCGCCCCAACCCGGGTCGGCGTTCGGTGTCTACTGGCCCGCACTGCTTGACCAAGCACTGCTCGACCACATGGTCCATCACTTTGACGGCGCGACGGAGGTCATCGCGCCGGGCGATCCACATGGCGCCACGGAACGGGAAACTCCACAGCCCCGCACGTCGTCCGCACAGTCGGTGCAGCCGCCATTCAGCGACGAACTCGTCGTTGCCTCGCTCGGTGAGATCGTGCACGCCCGCTCCGGTGACAAGGGCGGTGACGCCAACGTGGGCGTCTGGGTGCGGGACCGGCGCGCGTGGGACTGGCTCATGTCGGCGCTCACCGTCGACGAACTCCGACGCCTTCTTCCCGAAACTCGGGAATTGGCCATCTCGCGCTACGAACTGCCCAACCTCGGCGCGGTCAACTTCGTCATCCGCGGACTGCTGGGCACCGGCGCGACCTCGTCATCGCGGTTGGATGCGCAGGCGAAAGCGGTTGGCGAATGGCTGCGCGCCCGCAGTACCAAGGTGCCCAAATCCCTTATCGGAGAGGATGTCCGATGAGTCCCGACGAGAGCACCCTCGATATCGTCCGCAAGGCCACCCGCGAGCTGGCCCGGAGCTTCGGCTACGAATACTGGCGCGAAAAAGACAAGCTGGCCGAGTACCCATGGGAGTTCGTCAGGGCGTTCGCCGAGGGCGGATGGCTGGGAGCGCTGATCCCCGAGGAGTACGGCGGCCTCGGGCTGGGCATTGCGGAGTCCGCCGTCATGATGCAGGAAATCGCCGCCTCGGGTGCCGGCGCGAGTGGTGCCTCGGCGGTGCACTTCTACCTTTTCCCGCCCGCCCCGATCATTCGTCACGGCTCGGAGAAGATGAAGCGGGAGTTCCTGCCCAGGCTCGCCCGAGGCGAGAGCCTCATGGCCTTCGGCGTCACCGAACCCACCGCCGGTGTGGACACTTCGCGCATCCGGACCAAGGCGGCGAAGGTCTGCGGTGGCTGGCTGGTCAACGGCCAGAAGGTCTGGATCAGCAACGCACAGAATGCCGACAAGATCCTGCTGCTGGCGCGAACGTCTCCCCGCAACGAGGAGAAGCCGCTGGACGGAATGACGCTCTTCTTCACCAATTTGGACCGCGACCGGATCACCGTCCGTGAGATCGAGAAGCTGGGTCGCTCCGCGATCGACTCCAACGAGCTCTTCATCGAGAACCTCACGGTGCGCGACGACGAGGTTGTGGGTGAGGTGGGCCGGGGCTTCAGCTACCTCGTCGACGGGCTGAACTCGGAACGCATCGTCGTGGGCTTGGAGGGAGTCGGGATCGGCTGGGCCGCACTGGACCTGGCGGCCAAATACGCCAAAGAGCGAATCGTCTTCGACCGGCCCATCGGGCAGAATCAGGCGGTCGCTCACCCGTTGGCCGACTCCTGGATCCGACTGGAGTCCGCGCGATTGATGGCGATGCACGCCGCAAAGCTCTACGACGACCACCAAGCTTGTGGCGTTGAGGCCGCCGCGGCGAAGTATTTGGGCGCCGAGGCCGGCTTCGACGCGTGCGACCGCGCCATGTCGACGCACGGCGGCTACGCCTACGCGAAGGAGTATCACGTGGAGCGGCTCTGGCGCGAGGCCCGGCTGCTGCGCAACGCGCCGTTCTCGCAGGAGATGGTGCTCAACTACATCTCCGCGCAGGCACTGAAACTACCCCGCTCTTACTAGGCTTTCGACCGCTTCGGCCGTGTCGAGGCTCCGGTCGACCATGTAATCGACCATCGCGTCTGCAGGAAACCGTTGTTCGTTGTTGAGCCAATACTTCCCACGCTTCCGGATCTGCGCTGCGTCCGCCTAATGCCAGGCGCCCCCGGCGGGTGCGCAATCGTGGGAATCGGTACCGGGGAACGGTAAGGCAACGAGCCCTACGAGGTGGACTGGACCAAACCCGTTGCGCGGTTCGAAGAGACACTTGCCACAATTCGGGCGCTCTGGAATTCGATAGGCTTATTACTCAGCGCCTGTTGACAGTTCATTGGCGCCGACCGGAGTTTTGGGACAGCGCAATAAGTTCCGTCGTTGGACTCGCCGTGAAGTGCCGCATGCGGTGCGCTCGCCGGTTCATGCCACCGCGCGACCGACAGTCACCGCGGAGGTCCCATCTTCTTCCCAGGCCTGCCAACGGCGGAGGCACCGGGTTATTGCCCGACTATGCCGACAATTTTGATGTGTGGCGCTGAGAGCCCGACGCCGCTTCAGTTGTACTGCATAGTCGTTCGACCTTGGGTCGCCGGAGCTAGCGATGGACTGGCCTTGATTGATGATGTCAGCCTGGCTGGTCCGACCGCCATCCTGCAGCCCAACTTGCATCGGACGATTTGTCGGAACTGTACGTGACAACCCGCCCGGCCCTGTACGGCTGCCGCCCGGCCATACATACTGCGTGTCAAGATCTGCCGATACACATGTCGGAACCAACCAAAGGAGACACCGGTGAAGCGTGAGCTGTTGATCGCCGTCAGCGCAGTTACGGTCGTCGCAGGCATCGCAAGTTGTTCCAGCGGCGACAAGTCGGCTGGGACATCGTCCAGCGCGGCGGCGTCCAGCGCAACGTCGCCCAGTGCCGCCACGAGCTCCAGCGCCCCGGCCAGCCCCACCCCCGCTGCGGCCGGCGAGACGAAGGTCATCATCGGCGGCGCGCCCCAGAACGTCAGCGGCCCGGTGGTGTGTGAGACGAATCAGGGTAGGTTCTCCATCGCCATCGGCGAGATGATCACCGGCGTCATCGTCGGCCTGGAACAGGATGCGTCGGCTGTGCACAATGCAGGGCTGGGCACCGTCGACGGTGTGGTCCTGAGCTTTACCGAGGGTGCGCCCGGCAACAGCGCCAAGGCGACCAAGAACGGCAATGTCTATCAGATCACCGGCACGGCCACCGGCGTGGACAACGGGGGCAAAGAGGTCAGCAAGACCTTCGAAGTCGACGCCACCTGCCCCTAGGGATTAGCCGGATGGTCGGGGGGCAGCGGGGCGAACACCTCGATCACCCCTCTGTCCTCGCGAACCATGAAGGTAGGCAACGGACTCGGGGCGATCGGATTTTGGTGGGAGAGCACCTCTCCGGCGGGCGAGAACGATGCCGAATGGCAGGGGCAACGCAGGCGATCATCGGGCGCGTCGAACCACAACCGGCAACCCTGGTGGGTGCACACCCCCGAGACCGCCTCCGCCTTCCCGTCCACTCGTCGCACGAATCCGTTGACCACGCCGAGATCGAACGGCTTCATCAACCGATCGGGCACGTCGGAACTGGCCGCGACCGGCATCCAGTGTCCGCTGTTGGGCGTGAGTTCCCCGCCGCCGGGGGGCGGTTGTGCGGGTTGTTCACCGGCAACGAGGCGATCGACCGAAACTGCCGCTACCGCCGCGGCCGCCGCAGCCGAGGTGCCGAGCACCACCTGCCGCCGGGTCGCATTGGACTTCGATAATGCGGGTTTGGGTGTATCGGCCTGTTGCTCGGCCAGTCGGCGATGCAGATCGGCCAGAAACTCCGGTCTCGGAACATCGCCGGCGTCGTCGTCCGGACGAGCGGCCCGCAACTCGATCGCGGTTCGGATCTGCGCCGCCTCGAACTCGTCGGGCTGGAACGGCCGCGGGCGGCGACCCCCCAGTAGGTCGTCGATGTACCTGCGCAGGCCCCGCGCGTTCATGACTCGCCCCCCTCGTTCACCTGCGCCGCAAGTCGCAACGCGCGATGTTGGAGCACCTTGGCGTTAGCAACGCTGACCCCAAGTTCTGCAGCGGATTCCTTGATCGACCGGCCCTGCAGAAAACGAAGCTCAAGAATCCGACGATAGTTGTCCGGCAGTTTGTCCAAGACCTGGGCCACGCGCCCCGGGGCGGTGCTGATCGCATCCTCACTCTCCGGCGGTTCCTCGATGTCTTCGATGCAGGTGACTTCACGTCCCAGGGTCTGGCGCCAGTGCGCGGCCAGCACGGTTCGTGCCGTCGCTCGCAGGTAAGCGCGCACTTCGGCGACGCTGGCCGTCAGCCGCAGTGGCCGCAGCGCCGCCAGAAAGACTTCCGCGGTCAGGTCCTCCGCGTCGGCGCGGTTGCCGACCCGTGCGAACAGCGTGCGGTACACCCAGGTGGCGTTGTCCTGATAGACCGCCTCCCAGTTGGCGTAGCCCTTGTGGAAGTCCTCGTTGAGGCCACCATCCGGTACCGCGCGCAGGGGCCGCGGTTTGGTGGGTTGATCGCCTGCCGTCACATGCCTCCCGCGCTGCGCCGAGCCCCTCATAAACAGTGAATAGCGAGGCGGGTTACATACACAAGGCCTCGGCGGGCATCCGGTTTGCCAGCGCGGAATCTTATTTACTAGGATATGCAAGTATCCTCTTGATTCCACCTTCCTGACCTCATTGGACAACCATGACCCCACAGATTTCGCACTTCATCGACGGGCAGCGCGCCGGCGGCCAGTCCACTCGCACCGCTGACGTTCTCAACCCCAGCATCGGCGAGGTCCAGGCCACGGTGCCGATGGCGTCGGCGGCCGATGTCGACGCTGCGGTCGCCTCGGCGGTAACAGCCCAAAAAGACTGGGCCGCTTGGAATCCCCAGCGCAGGGCACGGGTGCTGATGCGTTTCGTCGACCTGGTCAACAAGAACATCGACGAGCTCGCCGAACTGCTGTCCATCGAACACGGCAAGACCGTGCCCGACGCCCGCGGCGACGTCCAGCGCGGCATCGAGGTGATCGAGTTCTGCATCGGCATCCCGCACCTGCTCAAGGGCGACTACACCGAGGGCGCCGGCCCGGGTATCGACGTCTACTCGCTGCGGCAGCCGTTGGGCGTGGTCGCCGGTATCACGCCGTTCAACTTCCCGGCCATGATCCCGCTGTGGAAGGCCGGCCCGGCGCTGGCGTGCGGAAACGCATTCATTCTCAAGCCAAGCGAGCGCGACCCGTCGGTTCCGGTGCGGTTGGCCGAGCTGTTCACCGAGGCAGGCCTGCCGCCCGGGGTGTTCCAGGTTGTCCACGGCGACAAGGAAGCCGTCGATGCCATCCTCAACCACCCCGACATCCAAGCGGTGGGTTTCGTCGGCAGCTCCGACATCGCCCACTACATCTACTCGGGAGCAGCGGCGACCGGAAAGCGTTCACAATGCTTCGGCGGCGCCAAGAACCACATGATCGTGATGCCCGACGCCGACCTAGACCAGGCCGTCGACGCCCTCATCGGTGCCGGTTACGGTAGCGCGGGTGAACGTTGCATGGCGATCAGCGTGGCCGTGCCGGTCGGTGATCAGACCGCAGATCGGTTGCGGGCCAGGCTGATCGAGCGGATCAACGGTCTGCGCGTCGGACACAGCCTGGACCCCAAAGCCGACTACGGACCCCTTGTCACCGAGGCCGCGTTGACCCGGGTGCGCGACTACATCGGCCAAGGCGTGGAGGCCGGTGCCGAGCTGGTCATCGACGGCCGCGAGCGCGCCAGCGATGACCTGACGTTCGGGGACGCGAACCTCGAAGGCGGCTTCTTCATCGGCCCCACCCTGTTCGACCACGTCACCCCCGAGATGTCGATCTACACCGACGAGATCTTCGGACCGGTGCTGTGCATCGTCCGCGCCCATGACTACGAGGAGGCGCTGCGGCTGCCCTCGGAGCACGAGTACGGCAACGGCGTCGCGGTCTTCACCCGCGACGGTGACACCGCCCGCGACTTCGTCTCCCGGGTGCAGGTGGGCATGGTCGGCGTCAACGTGCCAATCCCGGTTCCGGTGGCCTACCACACGTTCGGCGGTTGGAAGCGATCCGGTTTCGGCGACCTCAACCAGCACGGCCCGGCGTCGATCCAGTTCTACACCAAGGTCAAGACCGTCACCTCGCGGTGGCCGTCCGGCATCAAAGATGGTGCCGAATTCAGCATTCCGACAATGAATTAGCGGGCACAAATGTTAACCCTCAACGACGAAGAACGAGTCATCGTCGAGACAGCGGCGGCCTTCGCCGAAAAACGCCTCGCGCCGTACGCACTGGAATGGGATGCCACCAAGAACTTTCCGACCGATGTGCTGCGCGAAGCCGCCGAACTCGGAATGGCAGCGATCTACTGTCGCGACGACGTGGGCGGCAGCGGACTCCACCGCCTCGACGGTGTGCGCATTTTCGAACAGTTGGCCATCGCCGACCCGACCACCGCAGCATTTCTGTCCATCCACAACATGTGCGCATGGATGATCGACCGCTTCGGCACCGACGAGCAGCGCAAGGTCTGGGTGCCGCGACTGGCCGCGATGGACGTCATCGCCAGCTACTGCCTGACCGAGCCCGGGGCCGGTTCCGACGCCGCGGCGTTGAGCACCCGCGCGGTCAAGCAGGGCCCCGGGAAAGACGCAGATTATGTGCTGGACGGCGTCAAGCAGTTCATCTCCGGCGCGGGAGCATCCGATGTGTACGTGGTGATGGCAAGGACCGGCGGCCCCGAACAGCCCGGACCACGCGGCATCTCGGCCTTTATCATCGAAAAGGGCACTCCCGGAGTGAGTTTCGGGGCGCTTGAGGAGAAGATGGGCTGGCACTCCCAACCCACCGCACAGGTGCTGCTAGACGGCGTGCGGGTACCGGCCGACGCGATGTTGGGTGGCTCCGACGGCGAAGGCACCGGTTTCGGCATTGCGATGAACGGGCTCAACGGCGGCCGGCTCAATATTGCGGCATGCTCGCTGGGCGGGGCGCAGGCCGCGTTCGGCAAGGCGGGCGCCTACGTGCGCGAGCGCCACGCGTTCGGGTCCGCCCTGCTCGACGAGCCCACTGTCCGATTCACTTTGGCCGACATGGCCACCGGGCTTCAGACATCACGGATGATGTTGTGGCGGGCGGCAAGTGCACTCGACGCTGACGCCGACGACAAGGTGGAGTTGTGCGCGATGGCGAAACTCTACGTCACCGACAAGTGCTTCGAGGTCGCCGACAAGGCGCTGCAGTTACACGGCGGCTACGGATATTTGCGCGAGTATGGTCTGGAGAAGATCGTCCGCGATTTGCGGGTGCATCGGATTCTGGAAGGGACCAACGAAATCATGCGGGTGGTCATCGGCCGCGCCGAGGCCGCGCGATTTCGCGCCAGCGCGTAGAAGGGCAGCCAGACTGTGTCGTTGAAGATTGCTTTCCTGGGGCTGGGGCACATGGGTGGACCCATGTCGGTGAATCTCCTTGGCGCAGGCCATATCGTGCGCGGGTATGACCCGGTGCCGGCAGCGGCAACGGCGGCGGCCGGCACGGGCGCAGCGGTGTTCGACACTGCCGGCGAAGCGGTAGCCGAGGCCGACGTCGTGATCACCATGCTGCCCAACGGCGATGTGGTCAAGCGCTGCTACGCCGACGTGCTGCCGGTTGCGCAGTCCGGCGCGTTGTTCATCGACAGTTCGACGATCTCGGTCAACGACGCCCGCGAGGTGCACAAGTTGGCCGAATCACACGGCATGGCCCAGCTCGACGCACCGGTGTCCGGTGGCGTCAAGGGTGCCGTGGCAGGGACGCTGGCGTTCATGGTCGGCGGCGACGAACCGGCTCTCGAGCGCGCCCGCCCGGTGCTAGAACCCATGGCGGGCAAGATCATTCACTGCGGCGCGGCCGGTGCGGGCCAGGCCGCCAAGGTGTGCAACAACATGGTGCTGGCGGTAGAGCAGATCGCGATCGGCGAGGCGTTCGTGCTTGCCGAGAAGCTCGGTCTGTCGGCGCAGTCCCTGTTCGACGTGATCACCGGCGCGACCGGCAACTGCTGGGCCGTACACACCAATTGCCCGGTGCCCGGCCCGGTGCCCACATCACCGGCCAACAACGACTTCCAGCCCGGATTCGCGACAGCGTTGATGAACAAGGACCTGGGCCTGGCGATGGACGCGGTGGCCTCCACCGGTTCGGCCGCCCCATTGGGCAGCCATGCCGCCGAGATCTATGCCAAATTCGCGGCCTCCCATGCCGACAAGGACTTCAGCGCGATCATCCAGACGTTGCGATAGCCTCGACTATGCTTAGCGGTGAGGCGGTCTGCACGACGCGTGTCAGCTCAAAGCCGGCTCGGCCGAGCAGGTCTCGGTACTCGGCGGTGGTGCGTTCCCGGCCTCCCAAATTCAGCAGCATCTCCAGGTCCACCCATTTTCCCGGGAAGTCACGATCGTGTGTGGGAATGACCAATTCGATCAGCAGAACCGC